>NZ_JAFWFM010000137.1:0-3037 GCF_017515625.1 Geobacillus sp. | reverse complement strand
TGGACACCCCTGAGGGGCCGAAAAGCCTTGATAAATCAACATTTCTAGAGGGAGGAACACGTATGTCACCGGCTTTAGCGAAAATGTGGATCGCCATCGCCTCAATGGTGTTCATGTTTATTTCCGTCGGTTTCATTTATTTGAGCCGCTACAAGCTCAAGATTCGCTGGCTTCGCTTTTTGCTGGCGGTTATCGCTTACGTCCTGTTGATTCTCGCTGGCATCATCATTATTTTTGTCGTGTTCAGCGGACCGACGCAGCAATAGGCAAAGGATGGAGGAACTATGAAATGGATTGCTCGCTTTCTTTTAGCCTGTTTGTTTCTCGTGCCGCTTTCCGGCTGCTTGTATTCGCAAGAGCGGCTTAAGCAAAACCAAATTCCATACAAAGACCAAGTGGCGGCCGTCCAATCGGCGGTTGACGAATACCGGAAGGCGACCGGCGGATTGCTGCCGATCAAGACGCGCGACATGAAAACACCGATGTATTTAAAATATCCGGTTGACTTTCAAAAGCTCGTTCCCCGCTACATGCAGGAACCGCCGGGAAACGCCTATGAAAGCGGGGGTGTTTTCCAGTATATGATCATCGATGCGGAAACGAACCCGACGGTCAAGCTTCTTGACCTGCGTCTGGCTGAGCGCATCCGCGATTTGAAGCTGCGGCTTTCGATGTATACGGATCGGCACGGTTATCCGCCATTTCAAGATGTCGTCGCACCGGGCGTATTTACGCTCGATTACAAAAAGCTCGGCTATAAAGAGCCGCCTTATGTCGTCAGCCCGTTTTCCGGCAACAACTTGCCGTTTGTCATCGACGGGAATGGAGAAATTTACATTGACTACCGTTCTGATTTGTATGCGGCGTTGAAAAAATATCCGCATCACTACAAGCCGGGTGACGATATTCGCCCGATTTTGACCGACCATTCGCTGTTCGTGCCGGCGTACTCCCTTCCGTACACGATCGACGCCAAGACGAACGAGCCGATTTTTTTCACGAAATGAGTCATCATCCCTTCTCTGGAAAAATACATTCTAGAGAAGGGATTTTTATTTATGGCTTTTAGTCATAACCGAATCGGACAACATCATATGCATATAGTGTCCGACTATGCTAGCTCATTCCAATGTTTCTTATAACGACCGAAAGACTGGAGGGGAGTCATTTGGAAAAGGTCGATATTTTTAAAGATATCGCCGAGCGGACCGGCGGCGACATTTACTTAGGGGTCGTCGGTGCTGTCCGCACCGGGAAATCGACGTTTATTAAGCGGTTTATGGAGCTTGTCGTCATTCCGAACATTCAAAACGAAGCCGACAAGGCGCGCGCCCAGGACGAACTGCCGCAAAGCGCCGCGGGCAAAACGATCATGACGACGGAGCCAAAGTTCGTGCCCAACCAGGCGGTGACGGTGAAAGTCGACGAGGGGCTTGAAGTCAACATCCGTCTTGTCGACTGCGTCGGCTATGCTGTTTCCGGCGCGAAAGGGTACGAAGACGAAAACGGGCCGCGGATGATCCACACGCCTTGGTATGAAGAGCCGATCCCGTTCCAAGAGGCGGCGGAAATCGGGACAAGAAAAGTCATCCAAGAACATTCGACGATCGGGGTCGTCATCACAACGGACGGCACGATCGGGGAAATTCCGCGCCAAGCCTATGTAGAAGCGGAAGAACGGGTCATTAGCGAGCTCAAAGAAGTCGGAAAGCCGTTCATTATGATCGTCAACACCGTTCGGCCGCACCATCCGGAAACCGAGGCGCTTCGCCGCGAACTCGCCGAAAAGTACGACATTCCGGTGCTCGCCATGAGTGTGGAAAGCATGCGCGAAGCCGACGTGTATAACGTGCTTCGTGAAGCATTATATGAATTCCCGGTGCTTGAAGTGAACGTCAACTTGCCGAGCTGGGTGATGGTGCTGCGCGAAGATCATTGGCTGCGCGAAAGCTATCAAGAAGCGGTGCGCGACACCGTCAAAGACATCAAACGGCTGCGCGACGTCGACCAGGTTGTGCAGCAGTTTGCCGAGTACGATTTCATCGAAAAAGCGGCGCTTGCCGGCATCGAAATGGGGCAAGGGATCGCCGAAATTGACTTGTATGCACCGGATGAGTTGTACGATCAAATTTTAAAAGAAATCGTCGGCGTCGAGATTCGCGGCAAAGACCATCTGCTTCAGCTCATGCAAGACTTCGCCCATGCGAAAGCGGAATATGACCAAATCGCCGACGCGCTGAAAATGGTCAAACAAACCGGCTACGGCATCGCTGCGCCCGCTTTGTCTGACATGAGTCTTGACGAACCGGAAATCATCCGCCAAGGGTCGCGCTTTGGCGTCCGCCTCAAGGCGGTGGCTCCATCAATCCATATGATCAAAGTCGACGTCGAATCCGAATTTTCTCCCATTATTGGAACGGAAAAACAGAGCGAAGAGCTTGTCCGCTATTTGATGCAAGATTTTGAAGACGATCCGCTGTCGATTTGGAACTCCGACATTTTCGGCCGTTCGCTCAGCTCGATCGTCCGCGAAGGCATTCAGGCGAAACTCGCGCTCATGCCGGAAAACGCCCGCTACAAGCTGAAAGAAACGCTTGAACGCATCATCAACGAAGGCTCCGGCGGCCTCATCGCGATTATTTTATAGAAAAGCGGCGGCGAGCCGGAGCTAGACAATAAGAAAAGCGGAGGCGTCGAGATTTGCTCCCCCGGTCGGGGGCTTTTTTTTGTTTTTTTTGAATCATGGATCTTTCACGGGGGAAAAATCGTTGAAACCCTTGAGAAATAAGGATTGGCACTTGATTATGCGCATGGCGTTATGGTAATCTTTTATCTGAAATCGTTGTTTTGGTGAAATATGCCTAAAATTGGCCGCTTTGGCGAAAAAAATGTTGAATTATCGCGATAAATTGGTTAAGATTAGGCATGTCACTGCATCTTGGCGGAATCAAGGCAGTTCCGCCTAAAAGCGGCGGGCGGCGCTGAACGGTCAAGGGGACGCTTCCATCGGCGGCACGGGCGCATGTTCTGTCAGTCT
>NZ_JAFWFM010000136.1:0-2381 GCF_017515625.1 Geobacillus sp. | reverse complement strand
CAGAATTATTATAATATTAAAACATAAAGAAAAATGCAATTGTCCACTCATGGATAACGGACAAGTCGGCAAAAGGAGGGAAAAGCGGTGCATCGTACGCTAAGTGAAAAGCTACAGGCCATTTTGCAAGATGGGATGGCGGTCATCGGACGGCACCGCGAATCGATCGCAGCCCGCTGGAATGAAAAATTAGGCAAACTGAAGAAAAAGCAGCATATCGCGGCCCATTCACTTGAAGCGGCCATTGAATCAGCTTGCCCGCCGCGTACAAATCAAGCAGCTTCGGGTAGTCAATCGGCGGATTGCCTTGGCCAAGCCAAGAACCGGTCAACGCTTTGGATTGGGAAGGCATCCGCGCGCCCGAGGCCGCGTGAGGCGCCGGTGACGACCGCCACTTTTCCTTTCAGCAGTTCCGCCCATGACGACATCGGTGATCCCTCCGTTTAACGTAAAAATTGCGGTTGTTTCTTTTGGAAAAACGCCGCCAGCCCAATCGCCGGCTCTCCTGTCTTAAACGTGGCCGCAAATAACGCCGCTTCGATGCCAAATCCGTCTTCTCATCTCCGTCCGGAGTTGTTGAAACAAGAATCAAGCGCACCAAAGCGGCAAAACAAAAAAATGGCTGCCCCGTTTGTTTGGGGCAGCTGTTTTGGCCAAAATGGCTGCAACGATTCTTTTTATTACAATCCGCTTACAAATTCGCCAGCCGCATGACATCACGGGCGATCATGACCTCTTCGTTCGTCGGGATGACGAGCACTTTGACCGGCGAGTGCGGGTAGCTGATGAACGCTTCTTTGCCGCGCACTTTGTTTAGGATGGGATCCCAGTAAACTCCCATAAACTCGAGGCCGCGCAGCACTTTGGCCCGCACGACTTCGCTGTTTTCGCCGATGCCGGCGGTGAAAATGATGGCGTCGACGCCGCACATGCGCGCCGCATACGAGCCGATGTATTTATGAATGCGGTTCGCAAACACTTCCAACGCAAGTTCCGCGCGCTCATTTCCTTCGGCGGCCGCTTTTTCCAAGTCGCGCAAGTCGCTCGAGATGCCGGAGATGCCGAGCATGCCGCTCTTTTTATTCAACACTTCAATCACTTCATTAACGGTCATTCCTGTTTTTTCCATAATGTATGGGATAAGCGCCGGGTCGATGTTGCCAGAGCGCGTCCCCATCGCGACGCCCGCTAATGGCGTAAAGCCCATCGACGTGTCGATCGATTTGCCGCCTTCGACCGCCGCGATGCTCGCCCCGTTGCCTAAATGGCACGAGATGAGGCGCAGCTGCTCGATCGGCCGGCCGAGAAGCTCCGCCGCCCGCTGGGTGACGTATTTGTGCGACGTGCCATGGAAGCCGTACTTGCGAATGCCGAATTTCGTGTAATACTCATACGGCAAGCTGTACAAAAACGACTGTTCCGGCATCGTTTGGTGAAACGCCGTATCAAAAACGGCGACGGCCGGCACGTTCGGCAGCACTTCCTGAAACGCGCGGATGCCGACGAGGTTGGCCGGGTTATGAAGCGGAGCGAGCTCGGACACTTCTTCGATTTGTTTTATCACCTCATCGGTGATCAACACCGAATCGCTGAACTTCTCCCCGCCGTGGACGACGCGATGGCCGATGCCGTCAATTTCGTCAAATGACCGGATGATGCCATAGCGAATCAGTTTGTCAAGCAGCAGTTTCACCGCCACGGCATGGTTCGGGATGGAAGTGACTTCCCGCTGTTTCTCCCCGTTCACGACGATCGTAAAAATCGCGTCGTCAAAGCCGATCCGCTCGACGATTCCTTTCGTTAACACCGTTTCCGCCGGCATGTCAAACAATTGGAATTTCAACGAAGAACTTCCCGCATTAACGGCTAACACTTTTGCCATCGAACATACAGCTCCTTTTTGCCAAAATCCGTTCGCACTTACGGTTAGTGTGCGCGATTGGGCGCTGTTTCACTATGCCTTTTTCATTGTATGCCTCCCTTTTCTTCCTTTCAAGCGGCGTTTTCTTTCGTAATCGGTTGCAAAGAAATGTTTTTATGTTGTGAAAATAAAAACAGCCTCCAAGCAGGTTGGAGACTGTCAGCGCCCTTTTTCGCCGGCGATCCAGGCATCGATTTTCGCCATCATCGCCTGCATGGCCGTCTTGTTGGAAAAGCGCGGCAGTTCGGCGAGCAGCACTTGTTTCGGCGCTTTCGCCATCGGGCCTTTCTTTTGCAAAATGAATATGCTTTTCGCCGCCTGCTCGTGTTTAAACATGGACAGCGGCAACTGCAACAAGCCTTGAACGATGGCGGTTTCTTTTAAAAATTCATTCAGCTGTTCCGCCTGAGGGCTGGAAAACAGCGTGTTCGGAATGAGGAAAAACAAATAGCCGCCGTCT
>NZ_JAFWFM010000135.1:0-15318 GCF_017515625.1 Geobacillus sp. | reverse complement strand
TTATCGAGCTGCACCATGACCAAAAGCTGGATGCTCCGTCCGGAACGGCGTTGAAAACGGCGCAGCTCATCGCCGAGGTCCGTCCGTCGAAAAAGCAAGGTCATCCGGACGAAAAAGAAACGCTTGAAGGGGCGCGCGGAGCCGCGTACGACGGTATTCCGATCCACAGCGTCCGCCTGCCGGGGTTTGTCGCCCATCAAGAAGTCATTTTTGGCGGCGACGGTCAGACGTTGACGATCCGCCATGACTCGTTTCATCGGAGTTCATTTATGTCCGGGGTGAAGCTTGCCGTCGAGACGGTCATGCATTTACATACGCTTGTGTATGGGCTTGAACATATTTTAGAATAGCGCGGCTTGCGCAAACGAGGGAGGGGGAAACGTGAAAATCGCCTTGATTGCCCACGACAAGAAAAAAGAGGACATGGTCGCCTTTGCGACCGCCTATGCGCCCGTGCTGGCCAACCATGAACTGTATGCCACCGGCACGACCGGGCTGCGCATTCAGGAGGCGACCGGCCTTGCCGTCCACCGCTTCCAGTCCGGACCGTACGGGGGCGACCAAGAAATTGGGGCGATGATCGCCCGCAATGAAATGGACCTTGTCATTTTTTTCCGCGACCCGCTGACCGCCCAGCCGCACGAGCCGGACATCAGCGCGTTGATGCGCCTTTGCGACGTCTATGCCGTGCCGTTGGCGACGAACATCGGTACGGCCGAGCTGCTCATCCGTGCGTTGGAGCGCGGCGATTTGGCATGGCGCAGCATTGTGCGCGGCCGAACAAAAGGCGGGGAGGAATCGAAAACAGAAAGGTGACAGCGATGACGGAAACGTGTGATTTATTGGCGTTTGGCGCCCATCCGGATGATGTTGAAATCGGCATGGGCGGAACGATCGCCAAATACACGCGCCGCGGTTTTCGGGTGATCATTTGCGATTTGACGAAGGCGGAGCTGTCGTCCAACGGCACGGTCGACGAGCGGCAGAAAGAGGCGGCCGAGGCGGCCCGGCGGCTTGGCGTGGCGCTTCGCCTCAACCTCGGGCTGCCGGATCGCGGCCTTTTGATCAGGGAAGAGGCGATTCGCCGCATCGTGTCGGTCATCCGCCGCTACCGCCCGCGCGTCGTCTTTGCTCCGTATTGGGTCGACCGTCATCCCGACCACGGGCAATGCGCCCGCCTTGTCGAGGAGGCGGTCTTTTCTGCCGGCATCCGCCGCTACGGCGCCGGGGAGCTTGGCGACGCCCACCGCGTCCGCGCTATGTATTATTACATGATCAATGCGTTTGAACGGCCGCATTTTCTGATCGATATTAGCGAGACGGTCGGCGACAAGCTGGCGAGCCTGCGCGCGTATGAAAGCCAATTTGAAAAGCGGCCCGGTTCGGTGGACACGCCGCTGACAAACGGCTACATCGAGACGGTGGAAAGCCGCGAGCGTTGGTTTGGCCAGCAAATTGGCGCCGCCTATGCCGAAGGGTTTTTGTCCAAAACGCCGATTCATCTTTTTGATTTATTCGAGGAGGCGCGATGAAGCTGAAAATCGGGATTGTTTGTTATCCGACAGTCGGAGGCTCAGGGGTCGTTGCCACCGAGCTCGGCAAGCTGCTGGCCGAAAAAGGGCATGAGATCCATTTTATTTCCTCGAGCATGCCGTTTCGGTTGAACAAAGTATATGGAAACATTTATTACCATGAAGTGAACGTCAATCAGTATTCGGTCTTTCAGTATCCGCCGTACGATTTGGCCCTTGCCAACAAAATCGCGGCGGTGGCTAAGCGCGAACGGCTCGATGTGCTTCATGCCCATTACGCCGTCCCGCACGCCGTTTGCGCCGTGCTGGCGCGACAAATGGTCGGCGAGCTGCCGATTGTCACGACGCTGCACGGCACCGATATTACCGTCTTGGGTTATGATCCGTCGCTGTCTGACATGATCAAGTTCGGCATTGAGCAGTCCGATATCGTCACCGCGGTGTCTGACGCCCTCGTGCGGCAGACGTACGAGTTGCTCGATGTGCAAAAACCGATCTATACGGTGTACAACTTTGTCGACGAACGCGTGTACCGCCGTCGGGAGGCCGGCCATTTGCGGCGGGAATACGGCATCAGTGAACAGGAAAAGGTCGTGATCCATGTCTCCAACTTTCGGAAAGTGAAGCGCGTGCCCGATGTCGTGCGGGCGTTTGCCATCGTCCGCCGCCATATGCCGGCCAAGCTCTTGCTTGTCGGCGACGGCCCAGAAATGACCGTCGTCTGCCGGCTTGTCAAAGAGCTCGGGCTCAACGGCGATGTCCGATTTTTGGGGAAACAGGACAAACTCGAAGAGCTGTACTCGATCAGCGATGTGATGATGCTCTTGTCGGAAAAAGAAAGCTTCGGGCTTGTCCTGCTCGAAGCGATGGCGTGCGGCGTTCCGTGCATCGGCACCGCCATCGGCGGCATTCCGGAAGTGATCGAAGACGGAAAAAGCGGGTTTTTATGTCCGCTTGGCGATGTTGAAGAAGCGGCTCGGCGGACGCTTATGCTGCTGACCGACCGCCGCCTTCATCAAGAGATGGCGCGCCAGGCCGTGCAAACGGTCGAGCAAAAGTTTCGTTCGTCCGACATCGTCGGGCAATATGAACAGCTGTACATTTCGCTCGCCGCAAGGAAGGTGAAATGATGAAACCGCCGTTTCAAGAGGCGCTCGGCATCATTCAACAGCTGAAACAGCATGGCTATGACGCCTATTTCGTCGGCGGAGCGGTGCGTGATTTGCTGCTTGGACGCCCGATCGGCGATGTGGATATTGCGACAAGCGCCTTGCCGGAAGACGTTATGGCGATTTTTCCAAAGACGATCGATGTCGGCTCGAAACACGGCACGGTCGTCGTTGTCCATAAAGGAAAAGCGTATGAAGTGACAACATTTCGCACGGACGGCGACTATGAGGACTACCGCCGTCCGGAGTCGGTGACGTTTGTCCGCTCGCTTGAGGAAGACTTAAAACGGCGCGATTTTACGATGAATGCCATCGCCATGGACGAATATGGGACTATCATTGATCCGTTTGGAGGGCGAGAGGCGATTCGCCGGCGAATCATTCGCACCGTCGGAGAGGCGGAAAAGCGGTTTCGTGAAGATGCGCTTCGCATGATGCGGGCCGTTCGCTTTGTCAGCCAGCTCGGATTTGCGCTTGCGCCGGATACGGAACAGGCGATCGTCCAAAACGCTCCGCTTTTGGCCCACATTTCAGTCGAGCGGATGACGATGGAGATGGAAAAGCTGCTCGGCGGTCCGTTTGCCGCCAGGGCGCTGCCGCTGTTGGCCGAAACCGGATTGAACGCTTACTTGCCTGGTTTGGCAGGGAAAGAGAAGCAACTGCGTCTGGCGGCGGCTTATCGTTGGCCATGGCTTGCCGCGCGCGAAGAACGGTGGGCGCTTTTGTGCCATGCGCTTGGTGTGCAGGAAAGCCGTCCGTTTTTGCGCGCGTGGAAGCTCCCGAACAAAGTGGTCGACGAAGCGGGCGCCATTTTGACGGCGTTGGCTGACATTCCACGGCCGGAAGCATGGACGAACGAACAGCTGTTTTCCGCCGGCCTTGAGCGGGCGCTCTCGGTGGAAACAGTGCGCGCCGCCTTCGCCGGCGCGCCGCCTGGGCCATGGCATGAGAAACTGCGCCGCCGCTTTGCCTCCTTGCCGATCAAAACGAAAGGGGAGCTGGCGGTCAACGGAAAAGACGTGATCGAGTGGGTCGGGAAACCGGCCGGCCCGTGGGTGAAAGAGGCGCTTGACGCCATATGGCGGGCGGTCGTCAACGGAGAAGTCGAGAACGAGAAGGAGCGGATTTACGCATGGCTCATGGAGCGCAATCGGACACGCGAAAAAAACTGTTAGAGCTGTTTGCAGAAGCGAACGGCGAGTTTTTGTCGGGACAAAAAATCAGCGAACGGCTCGGCTGTTCGCGGGCGGCCGTATGGAAACACATCGAGGAGCTGCGCAAAGAAGGCTTTGAACTCGAAGCGGTGCGCCGCCTTGGCTATCGGATCGTAAGCACGCCGGATAAGGTGACGGCGAATGAAATCCAGCTCGGCCTGAAAACGGAAACGCTCGGCCATACGATCCATTTTTTCGAGGAAGTCGATTCCACGCAGCGCATCGCCGCCAAGCTGGCGTACGAAGGGGCGCCGGAGGGGACGCTGGTCGTCGCGGAAGAGCAAAAAGCCGGCCGCGGGCGCCTCGATCGGAAATGGTTTTCTCCGAAAGGAACCGGCATTTGGATGAGCCTTATTTTGCGCCCGCCCATCCCTCCGCAGCGGGTGCCGCAATTGACGATGCTTGTGGCGGTGGCCATTAGCCAAGCCATTCAAGAAGTGACCGGGCTTGTCCCGGATATTAAATGGCCGAACGACATTTTGCTTCACGGCAAAAAAGGCGTCGGCATTTTAACCGAGCTGCAGGCCGATCCCGACCGCGTCCGCTCGGTCATCGTCGGCATCGGCATTAACGTCAATCAAACAGCGGAACAATTTCCCGAGGACATTCGCGCCATCGCCACGTCGCTTGCCATTGAAAAAGGCGAACACATCAAGCGCGCGCCGCTCATTCAAGAAATTTTGCTCCGCATCGAGCGGCTGTATAAGCAATATTTGGCGCACGGCTTCCGCCCCATCAAGCTTCTTTGGGAAGGGTATGCGGTTTCGATCGGCAAGCCGGTGACGGCAAGAACGCTGGGCGGCACGATTCGCGGCATCGCCCGCGGCATCACCGAAGACGGGCTGCTCATTCTCGAAGATGAGGAGCAAAACACCCATTATATTCACTCAGCCGATATTCAGTTGTAAATTGCCACTAGAAAAATTGTGACAATTTTATTAAAATACAAGGCGAGGAAAGGGCAGTATCTTTGTCAAGAAAGAGCTGCACCGAGGCTGGCAACATGAATAAATGGTTGAGACGATCTGCCTTGATCCTTACTCGAAGGACTGGGACAGAGGGGTGAACGAAACCGACGGCGGTTTATGGCGTCCTTCTTTCTCAAGGCGGAAAAGAAGGACGTTTTGTTTCGGTCGCGTCACCTCCTCTGCAACAAAAGGGGAGGGAGTCAATGTGAAGACGAAAACGGATTTTTTTCGCATGAAACAGACAGGCGAGCCCATCGTCATGGTGACCGCCTATGATTTTCCATCGGCCAAGCTCGCGGAGCAAGCCGGGGTGGACATGATTTTGGTCGGCGACTCGCTCGGCATGGTCGTGCTCGGCTATGACTCGACGATTCCGGTGACGGTTGAGGACATGATTCATCATACGAAGGCGGTGCGGCGGGGCGCGCCCAACACGTTTGTCGTCACGGACATGCCGTTTATGTCCTACCATGCGTCGAAAGAGGAAGCGTTGCAAAACGTCCGGCGCATCATGCAGCAATCGGGGGCGAACGCCGTCAAAGTGGAAGGAGCCGATGAAGTTACCGGCGTCATCGCCGCGCTGACGAAAGCCGGCGTGCCGGTCGTCGCCCACCTCGGGCTGACACCGCAGTCGGTCGGCGTCCTCGGCGGCTACAAAGTGCAAGGCAAAGATGCGGAAAGCGCCAAAAAGCTTATGGATGATGCGAAACAGTGCGAACAAGCGGGCGCGATCGCCTTGGTGCTCGAATGCGTGCCAAGGCAGCTTGGCGCCGCCATTGCCCGGGAGCTTCATATTCCTGTCATCGGCATCGGCGCCGGGGCCGAGGTGGACGGCCAAGTGCTCGTGTATCATGATGTGCTCGGCTACGGTGTTGACCGTGTGCCGAAGTTTGTCAAACAATACGCCGTCATTCAAGATGCCGTCGTCCAGGCATTGGCCTAACTATGTCGCCGATGTCAAACTGCGGCAGTTTCCAGAGCCGGCGCACGCGTTTACCATGAAGGAAGAAGAATGGGTGGCGTTATACGGAGGAAAGCAATGATGATCGTTGTCGACCGCATTGCGACAATGCAGGCGTTGATGCGCCAATATCGCCGCGAAGGAAAAACGATTGGGTTCGTCCCGACGATGGGCTATTTGCACGATGGGCACGCCGCGCTCATCGACCGGGCGCGCGAAGAGAACGATATCGTTGTGCTCAGCATTTTTGTCAACCCGCTTCAGTTTGGACCGAACGAAGATTTTGCCCGCTACCCGCGCGATTTTGAGCGCGACCGGCGCATCGCCGGCCAGCATGGCGTGGACGTATTGTTTCACCCGGAGGTGGACGAAATGTATCCGGCGCCGCTCTCGGTGCAAGCGGTCGTCAAGGCGCGCACCGATGTGTTGTGTGGGCGGTCGCGGCCCGGTCATTTCGACGGCGTGGCGACCGTGCTCATTAAGCTGTTCAATATCGTCATGCCGGACCGCGCCTATTTCGGGATGAAAGACGCCCAGCAGGTGGCCGTTGTCGCCGGCTTAATCCGCGACTTTAATTTTCCGATCGAGCTCGTGCCGGTGCCGACGGTGCGCGAGACCGACGGGCTGGCGAAAAGCTCGCGCAACGTTTATCTATCGCCGCAGGAGCGAAAGGAAGCGCCGGCGCTCTACGAGGCGCTTAAGGCCGCAGCAGCGGCTGTTGACCGCGGGGAGCGGAACGCGGAAGCCATCCGCCGCCTCGTGCGGGAGCATATTGAGGCGCATACGCATGCGGAAATCGATTATGTTGAAGTATGCTCATATCCCGATTTAACGCCGCTTTCGGCGCTTGCCGGAACGGTGCTCATTGCGGTTGCCGTCCGGTTTGCGGGCGCCCGCTTGATCGATAACATCATGGTCGAGTTGCCTGCAGCGGACAGGCGAGGGGAGTAAAGGGGGGATCGTCCATGTTTCGTACGCTCATGAACGCCAAAATTCATCGCGCCCGTGTGACGGAAGCGAACCTGGATTACGTCGGCAGCATTACCATCGATGAAGATATTTTGGACGCCGTCGGCATGGTGGCTAATGAAAAAGTGCAGGTGGTCAACAATAATAATGGAGCCCGCTTTGAAACGTATATCATCCCCGGGGAGCGCGGCAGCGGCGTCTTTTGCCTAAACGGCGCGGCCGCCCGCCTCGTGCAAAAAGGAGATATCATCATCGTAATTTCGTATGCGCTCGTTCCGGAAGAAAAAGTCGCCGCGCATCGACCGAAAATCGCCATTATGGACGAACACAACCGGATCGCGCAGCTTATCGCCGAAGAGCCGGCACATACGATTTTATAATGTGGTCAAAAAGGGGCTTTCCGCCCCTTTTCGTTTTGAGGTGATCGTTTATGGCAATGCGCTTTGTCATTATTGATTTGGAGACAACCGGAAACGGGCCGAAAAAGGGCGACCGGATCATCCAGCTCGGCATGGCGGTGGTGGAAGGCCGCTCGATCGTGGAGCGGTTTGCCAGCTTTTTCAACCCTGAACAGCCGATCCCGCCGTTCATCCAACAGCTGACCAATATTGACGAGCAGACCGTTGAAGAGGCGCCGCTGTTTGCCGATAAAGCGGGCGAGATTGCCGCCATGATGAAGGGGGCGTATTTCGTCGCGCATAACGTCGATTTTGATTTGCCGTTTTTGCAGGCGGAGCTCGAGCGGGCCGGGCGTCCGCCGTTTGCCGGTCCGACGATCGATACGGTGGAACTTGCGCGCATCGTGCTGCCGTCGGCGGAAAGCTACAAGCTTGGCGATTTGGCGAAACAGCTCGGCCTTCGCCATGATCGCCCGCACCAGGCGGACAGCGATGCGGAAGTGACCGCCAAACTGTTCATTGCCCTGCTCGGACGGCTGCACCGCCTGCCCTTGTTGACGCTTGAACAGCTGCGCCGCCTCGCCCGCCATTTGAAAAGCGACATTTATTCGCTCTTGGACGCCGTCATTGCGGAAAAACGAAAAGAAGCGCCAGTGGATGACACGGTCGCGGTATACCGCGGCATTGCGCTGAAAAAACCGGCGCCAAAGCCGGATGACGGCAGACGGCATTCCCCTTCCGCCTCGTTCGCTGCTTTTTATGAACAGGCGCCGCCCCTTCCGCTTCCTGGCTACAAACGACGTGAGGGGCAGTGGGAGATGATGCGGCTTGTCTATGAGGCGCTGTCGACGTCCCAGCATGCGCTCATTGAGGCGGGAACCGGGCTCGGCAAATCGCTCGCCTACTTGATTCCCGCCGCCTTTTTTGCCGGTGAGCGCCAGGAGCGGGTCGTGGTAAGCACGCATACGCTTCAGCTGCAAGAGCAGCTCATCCGCCGCGATTTGCCCGTGCTGCGGCAAGTCGTGCCGTTTCCGCTTCGGGTCGCCGTCTTGAAAGGGAAGCAAAACTACCTTTCCCTCGACAAGTTCGTTTCGTTTTTGTCTGAACCGTGCGATACGTACGATGCGGCGCTGTTGAAGTGCCAGCTGCTCGTCTGGCTGCTTGAGACAGACAGCGGCGATTTGGACGAATTGAATGTGTCGTCCGGCGCCCGTCTTTTGTTGTCAGAGCTGGCCATTGGCGAGGGGGAAGACGGCGGGAGGCATCATTTTTTCGCCCAAGCGAAACAACGCGCCGAGCGGGCGAATATTGTCATTACGAACCACGCGTTTTTGCTTCATGATTTGACAGCTTCTTCGCCGCTTTTGCCGCCGTTTCGCCATCTTGTCATCGATGAGGCCCATCGGCTCGAGGACGCTGCCGCCCATTCGTTTGGCGAACGGATTGACTACGTGTCTTTTCGTCTGCTGACGGCCAAAATAGCGCAAACGCTTGGAAAATGGCCGGAAGCGGAGCACGGTGAAGCGGAAGACGCGATCGCCCGCTGCCAACGGCGTTTGGAAGAGT
Organism: Geobacillus sp.; assembly: GCF_017515625.1. Taxonomy (NCBI): domain Bacteria; kingdom Bacillati; phylum Bacillota; class Bacilli; order Caryophanales; family Anoxybacillaceae; genus Geobacillus; species Geobacillus sp. The sequence continues at coordinate 6,541 of NZ_JAFWFM010000135.1, read as the reverse complement.
TGCAATTTGAAGGGGACGAGCTGTTCCGTTTGCTGCGCCGCTATGCGCTTGCGAAAAAGCCGGCGCGGGCCGGCCGTTGCCGCTGCCGTTTTTCCCCGGCTGACGAGGGCGGCCGGACGTGGCAGGCAGCGACGGAGTTATGCTGGCGTCTGCGCGACTCGGCAGCGGCGCTATGCGGTGCCGCGATGCCGCTTGTGTCAGCGCCCGCCGCGGATGGTTCTCCGTTGCCTGCTTCGCTGGCAGCGGATTTGGCGGCGTTGGAGCGACAGCTGGCAACGCTTGTCCGGCTGTTGACGGAAACGGATCCCAGCGCCGTCCGCTGGATCGAAGCGGATGAGAAAGGGGCGGCGAACGCCGTCCGCCTTTATTCCCAGCCGGTCGACCTCGCCGATTTTTTTGCAGACCGGCTGTTTATGAAAAAGCGGAGCGTCATTTTGACTTCCGCAACGCTTACGGTTCGCGGGCGTTTCGCGTATATGACGAGGCGCCTCGGGTTGGACGAGTTTTATCCGCTGTGCCGCTCGTTTCCGGCGCCGTTTCGCTACGAGGAACAGGCTGCGCTCTTTGTGCCGGCGGACATGCCGCTCGCTTCCGCTGTTTCGGTCGAGACGTATGCCGAGGCGGCAGCGGCGGCCATCACAGCAGTCGCCCGGCGCGTCGGCCGGCGGCTGCTTGTGTTGTTTCCATCGTACGAATTGTTGAAAATGACTGTCGAGGCGTTAAAAAACGACGAGGCGGACGAACCATTTGTCTTGATCGCTCAAGGGGTGCAAAGCGGCAGTCCGGCCAAGCTCATCCGGACGTTTTTGCAGTTTGAGCGCGCTGTGCTGTTTGGGACGAGCGGTTTTTGGGAGGGGGTCGATTTGCCGGGGGATGCGCTTGATGCGCTCATCATCGCGCGTTTGCCGTTTGCTCCTCCGGACGATCCGGTGATGGAAGCGAAAAGTGAACGCATTCGTGCACGGGGAGGCGATCCGTTTTATGAGCTGTCGCTTCCCGAGGCCGTCCTCCGATTGAAGCAAGGCGTCGGCCGTCTCATCCGCACCGAGCGCGACAAGGGAGTGGTGTTCGTCCTTGACCGCCGGTTGACGAACGCTCCGTACCGAGCGGACTTTCTCGCGTCGCTGCCGCCGCTTCCTGTGCATGAGGGTGGACTTTTGGAGCTGCTCGATGCGGCGGACGCCTGGCTTTGGCAAGGCCGCCGGCCCAATGGCGTTTAGGGCATGTCGTCGCTTCCTTCTCATAAAGAGAGGGGAAACGGTGCAATCTAAAGATGGCAGGCAGCAAAAAAATTCCCCGCATCGAGCGGGGCGGAAGGAAGCAAATTTGCGTTGGCGGTGTAGGCGGGCAAATTTGTTATGAAATGGTCGGACAAACCTGCTATAATAGGGAAGAAGCACAACTGCGATGCTGGCAGCCTGCGGCTTTCGCTGCCTGGCTGCAGATCTGCTGTATTTGTATTGTTGCCGGAGCCGCCGGCCTGTATAAGTAACAAAATTTGCGCCGCACAGGAGGAAGCGACGAAAATGGAAAGCAAAATTGAAGTGCTCGCCACCGTCAAAGTCCAGCATTCCGACGATTTGTACAAAATTGTCGACTGCTTGAACCGGACGCTGAAGCGCAACAATTTAATGTTTGGCCTTGCTTTGGATGAGAACGACAAACGACAGGCCGTCTTCACGATTTACCGGACGTGATCGCGATGAAAAAATGGGGATGGTTGGCTCTCCTTTTTTTTGGTTTCCTCATTTGGCAGGCATGGTTGATTTATGGAGAGGCGATGGCGCCCAAACGGTCCATGGCGGAACACGCGCTTGCGCGGGCGAGGGAGGCAGTCGGATTGATTGACGTCAAGAAAGTCTATACATATTATGGGGATGAAGCGTACACTGTATTCATCGGCCGGACGAAGCAAGAAAAAACGGACGTCGTCGTTTGGGTGCCGGAAAAAGGAGGAAATGTCGTCGTCAAGCGGGCGGACAGCGGCATCAGCGAAGCAAAAGCGCGCGCCATTTTAGAGCGCGACCGCCGCCCGCAGCAGATCATTGACGCGACGCTCGGCATGGAAAAAGGCGTGCCTCTTTGGGAGTTGACATATATCGATTCGGAAGGAAGGTATTCGTTTTATTACCTTCATTTCACCGATGGCGCGTTCTTGAAGAGGTACAGTTTTCAACGATGAGGACATGAGGGGGAAGAAGCGATGAAACTGGCAAAACGGGTGGCGTCGCTGACGCCATCGGCGACATTGGCCATTACGGCGAAAGCGAAAGAATTGAAAGCGGCTGGATACGACGTGATCGGCCTCGGGGCCGGAGAGCCGGATTTCAATACGCCGCGGCACATTCTCGATGCAGCGGTAAGAGCGATGAACGAAGGGCATACGAAATATACGCCCTCGGGCGGGCTGCCGGCGCTGAAGGCGGAAATCATCAAAAAGTTTGCCCGCGATCAAGGGCTTGAGTATGAGCCGGCGGAAGTGATTGTATGCGTCGGGGCGAAGCACGCCCTTTACACCCTCTTTCAAGTGCTGCTCGACGAGGGCGATGAGGTCATCATCCCGACGCCGTATTGGGTCAGCTACCCGGAACAAGTGAAGCTCGCCGGCGGCGTTCCCGTTTATGTGGAAGGGCTGGAACAACACGATTTCAAAATTACGCCAGAGCAGCTGAAGCAGGCGATCACGCCGCGGACGAAGGCGGTCATCATCAACTCGCCGAGCAACCCGACCGGCATGATTTACACGGCCGAAGAACTGAAGGCGCTCGGTGACATTTGCTTAGAATACGGCCTCTTGATCGTCTCCGACGAAATTTATGAAAAGCTGATTTACGGCGGAGCGAAGCATGTCTCGATCGCTGAGCTGGCGCCGGAGCTGAAAGCGCAGATCGTCATCATCAACGGGGTGTCGAAGTCGCATTCGATGACGGGATGGCGCATCGGGTATGCAGCAGGTCCAAAAGAAATCATCAAAGCGATGACCGACTTGGCGAGCCACAGTACATCCAACCCGACGTCAATCGCCCAATACGCGGCCATCGCCGCGTACAGCGGCCCGCAGGATCCGGTAGAAGAAATGCGCCGAGCGTTTGAAGAGCGGCTCCATATCATTTACGACAAGCTTGTGCAAATTCCAGGGTTTACATGCGTCAAGCCGCAAGGGGCGTTTTACTTGTTCCCGAACGCCCGCAAAGCGGCGGAGATGGCGGGCTGCCGCACGGTCGACGAGTTCGTCGCCGTCTTGCTCGAAGAGGCGAAAGTCGCCCTCGTGCCCGGCTCCGGGTTTGGAGCGCCGGACAATGTCCGCCTGTCGTATGCGACTTCGCTTGAGGCGCTGGAAACGGCGGTGGAACGCATCCGCCGATTCATGGAAGCGCGCGCGTAACCAAATCCACGCGGGGCAGGGTGGATATGCTGTCAGGCGGCAACGGCCGGTGCAGTACAAAGCGCCGCATTTCGCCGCCCCGACCTGGCCGTTGCTGCCGTGTTGGCGCAACGGTATAATAGCGAATGATGGACGTGTCAATCATTGGAGGGAATAAGTACGTGAAAACGACGATTGCGGAAGTAAACCAATATGTCGGCCGGCAAGTCACGATCGGTGCCTGGCTGGCCAATAAGCGCTCGAGCGGAAAAATCGTCTTTTTGCAGCTGCGCGACGGGACGGGCTTCATTCAAGGTGTCGTCGAAAAGGCGAACGTCTCAGAGGAAGTATTCCAACGCGCGAAAACGTTGACGCAAGAAACATCGCTGTATGTGACCGGAACAGTGCGCATTGACGAGCGCTCGCCGTTCGGCTACGAACTGTCGGTTACGGACTTGCAAGTCATCGATGAAGCGGTCGATTACCCGATTACGCCAAAGGAGCACGGCGTCGAATTTTTGATGGACCATCGCCATTTATGGCTTCGGTCGCGGCGTCAGCATGCCATTATGAAAATCCGCAACGAGGTCATTCGGGCAACGTACGAGTTTTTCAACGACCGCGGGTTCGTCAAAGTCGATGCGCCGATTTTGACCGGCAGCGCGCCGGAAGGAACGACCGAGCTGTTCCACACGAAATATTTCGATGAAGACGCGTATTTGTCGCAAAGCGGCCAGCTGTATATGGAGGCAGCGGCGATGGCGCTCGGCAAAGTATTTTCATTCGGCCCGACGTTTCGCGCTGAAAAGTCGAAAACGCGCCGCCATTTGATTGAATTTTGGATGGTCGAGCCGGAAATGGCGTTTTACGAGTTTGAAGACAACTTGCGGCTGCAGGAAGAGTACGTCTCCTATCTTGTGCAGTCGGTGCTCAGCCGCTGCCGGCTCGAGCTTGGGCGGCTTGAGCGCGATGTGTCCAAACTTGAGTTGGTCACGCCGCCGTTTCCGCGCCTGACGTATGACGAAGCGATCAAGCTTTTGCACGACAAAGGGTTCACCGACATCGAGTGGGGCGACGACTTCGGCGCGCCGCATGAGACGGCCATTGCGGAAAGTTTCGAGAAGCCGGTCTTTATCACTCATTACCCGACGTCATTAAAGCCGTTTTATATGCAGCCGGATCCGAAGCGGCCGGACGTTGTGTTGTGCGCCGACCTCATTGCCCCGGAAGGGTACGGGGAAATTATCGGCGGCTCGGAGCGTATCCATGATTATGACTTGTTAAAGCAACGCCTTGAGGAACACCATTTGCCGCTTGAGGCGTATGAATGGTATTTGGATTTGCGCAAATACGGATCGGTGCCGCACTCTGGGTTCGGGCTCGGCCTTGAGCGCACGGTCGCTTGGATTTGCGGCGTCGAGCATGTGCGTGAAACGATCCCATTCCCGCGCCTTCTCAACCGTTTGTATCCGTAACCCCCTGCAAAAAGGGGGTTTTTTTGCCGCCGGCATGTTATACTATAGTTGAGGTGCATCGGCATGGAAAAGAAAAAGGTGGCCGAATGGCTGGCGCAAGGAAGCGTCACCGTTCCAAAGCTGTTATTGAACCATTATAAACAGCTTGGCTTGAGCGAGGCGGAACTCGTGCTGCTTTTGCATATGCAGTCGTTTTTTGAGCAAGGGATCACCTTTCCGACGCCGGCGGAGCTGGCCGAGAGAATGACGGTTCCGGCGGCGGAGTGCATGGAAATGATGCGCCGCCTTTTGCGAAAGGGGATGGTGGCCATTGAGGAGCATACGGACGAACGCGGCATCCGCAGTGAAAAGTATACGCTCGAACCGCTTTGGGAGCAGCTGGTTCACCATTTGTATGCAGAAGCGGCCAAGGATGAGTGCGGCGGCCAGCAGGAGGAGGAAAGCCTATATACGGTTTTTGAGCAAGAATTTGGCCGCCCGCTCTCCCCGTTTGAGTGTGAAACGCTCGCGATGTGGATCGACCAAGACGGCCATGAACCGGCCATCATTAAAGCTGCGCTGCGCGAGGCGGTGCTGTCGGGAAAACTGAACTTTCGCTACATCGACCGCATTTTGTTTGAGTGGAAAAAGAACGGCATCCGCACGATCGAGCAGGCGCACGATTACGGCAAAAAATTCCGCAAGCCGAAACCGCTCGCCCGCCCGGCGAAACAGGAGACAGGAGAATTTAAGCAGACGATTCCGTTTTTCAACTGGCTTGACTCGTAAACGAGAGCGCAGTCTCTCGTTTTTGTTTGGCCAAAATCGCGAAATGCTCGTATGGATGGCCAAACATCGCGAAAGGAGGAGAAGAGGGATGCTGACGAAGCAGCAAATCCGCTGCTGTTTGGACGTGATGGCGGACATGTTTCCCAATGCCCATTGCGAACTTGTGCACCGCAATCCGTTCGAACTGTTGATCGCGGTCGTTTTGTCAGCGCAATGCACCGATGCGCTCGTCAATAAGGTGACGAAACATTTGTTTGAAAAATACCGAACGCCGCACGATTACATCGCGGTGCCGCTTGAAGAGCTGGAGCAAGACATCCGATCGATCGGATTATACCGGAACAAAGCGAAAAATATTCAAAAGTTGTGCGCGATGCTGATTGAGGAGTACAACGGTGAGGTGCCGCGCGACCGCGATGAATTGATGAAGCTGCCGGGCGTCGGAAGGAAGACGGCCAACGTCGTCGTCTCCGTGGCATTTGGCGTGCCGGCCATCGCCGTTGATACGCATGTCGAGCGGGTCAGCAAGCGGCTCGGCTTTTGCCGTTGGGACGCGTCAGTTCTGGAAGTGGAACAAACGTTGATGAAAACCATTCCAAAGGAAGAATGGTCGATCACCCACCACCGGATGATTTTTTTCGGCCGCTACCATTGCAAGGCGCAGGCGCCGCAATGCCCGGTATGCCCGCTTCTTCGTTTATGTCGCGAGGGAAAAAAGCGGATGCGAAAGAGGGAAAACAAACGTGCGCGTGCCGACTGAATGGGCTCGCCCGCTTTTTCCCGGACGGGCATATTTCTAGGCAAGTCGCCATGAAAAAGCGGATGGCTTATCGGGCCATCCGCTTTTTTGAGGCAGGTGATCTCACTGGCGGCTTCCATTTCTCATGCCAGCATTGCCGCTGTTTCCTGATTGTGGATTGGTCGGCGTCGTTGG
>NZ_JAFWFM010000134.1:0-3933 GCF_017515625.1 Geobacillus sp. | reverse complement strand
GCCAAGAAAACTGGATCAATCAACAAAATATTGCACTCGGGGTTCTTCACCTAATAGGTGAACATTCGAAATGGAGTCGAAGTCTCGACACGATTGGGTTTCCCAGCATTTTTGATACACTTCTGTCACGGATTCAGGATACAATATGTAAGAGTCGAATGTTGCAGATTTTTAGCATAAAAGAGAGGAAAGTCATGTTCAAACGTCTTCTCAAAAACGAGCGCGGCTTGACGCTCATCGAACTGCTCGCGGTCATTGTCATTTTAGGGATTATCGCGGCGATCGCCATTCCGGCAATCGGCGCTATTATGGACAACTCGAAAAAAGACGCCCATATTGCCAACGCGAAGCAGGTTGCGAGCGCAGCGCGGCTAGCCATTGCGGCCGACAAGAACACAAAGACGCAATATACATTGAAAGAGCTGTATGACGGGGGCTATTTAGAGAATATCCCGAAGTCGCCTGGAAAAGTTTCCACCGATAAATACAACGATGAAAAAAGCATTGTGAAAATTGTTAAGGACACTGACGGGGTCACGTATAAAGTGACGCTTGTGGATAGGAACGGTACATTCAAATATATTGATGATAAAGATGTCAGTGAACTTAAGAGAGACGACGTGAAACTAGAATTGCAGGATTAGATGGCATCGATGGCCTATTGGCTAGTGTTTCTTTGCTCTCTTGTTTTTGCCTCCTTTTTCAACGTCGTCGGGCTGCGGGTGCCCGTCGGGGAGTCGATCATCAGGCCGCGGTCGCATTGCCCGGCGTGTGGGCGGACGCTGTCGGCGAGGGAGTTGATCCCAGTTGTGTCTTATGTCGTGCAGCGCGGGCGGTGCAAAGGGTGCGGGGGGCTCATCTCCCCCCTTTACCCTGTAATGGAACTTGCGACTGCCGCTCTGTTTACCGCGGCCGCCATTTGGATCGGCTGGGGAGGAAAGCTGATTGTAGCGTGGACGCTTATTAGTCTATTGGCCATTTTGGTTGTGTCTGATCTTCGCTATATGCTGATCCCTGACCGGGTGCTTCTTGCGTTCGCCGGTCTGTTTTTGATTGAGAGGCTTGTGATCTCGTTCTTGCCGTGGATCGATATGTTGATGGGCGCGGCGGTGGGATTCGGTTTGCTTCTTTTGATTGCTGTCCTGTCGAAAGGCGGGATGGGCGGCGGTGATGTGAAGTTGTTTGCCGTGCTTGGATTTGTGCTCGGCTGGAAAATGGTGTTGCTGGCGTTTTTCTTGGCGACATTGTATGGAACGGTGATCGGGCTTGTCGGTATGTTGATAGGACGCGTGCAGCGCGGCAAGCCGATGCCGTTTGCCCCGGCGATCGCACTCGGATCTTTGACAGCGCTGTTTTTTGGTGATCAGCTTGTCGATATGTATAGGGGTCTTTTTTTGTAAGCGTGTGGGAAGAAAGGGGGCAAACGAGAATGGCGTTATGGTGGGGAAAGTCCAAATATGGCAATCTCGTGATCAAAGATCATGTCATTCGCTATGTGGAAGCCAGCCGTGGGCATTCACCTGACGTGAAGCGATGGGGCGAACGGCCTTTGCCGGCCGGAGTGGTGCGCGATGGCCGCATCGTCGATGGGGAAACGCTGGTGATGATTTTGGATGAATGCGTGGAGGAATGGAAAATCGACGGACGGCGGGTGCGCTTTGTTGTCCCTGATCCATTCGTCATGATCCGCGGGTTGCCCCTTCCCGCCCATTTGTCCGATGAAGAGATTCGCGGCTATTTGTTTTTAGAGCTTGGCGAGTCGATCCCTCTTCCGTTTGCTGAACCAGTGTTTGATTATGTGGTGATGGAGAGAACGAACGAGGCGGTGTCGATTTTGCTGTTTGCGGCGCCGGAAGCGGTGGTGTCGGAATACGCCGAGCTTTTCGAGGAAGTCGATTTGCGCCCGGTGGCTGCGGATGTATCGCCGCTTTGCGCGTATCGTCCGTTTTACGCGGCGGGACAAGCTGAGACGGACGACCACATTTTGCTTGTCCAGTTTGACGAATTAGCGGTGAATTTGAGTGTGTTTCACCGCCATTTGCCGCTGTTTATGCGCCATTTGCCGCTTGAAAGCCGGGGGACGGCGGTGATCGTCGATCCGTTCGTCGATGTGTATAAGGAAATGGAACGGATCATGAGCTTTTATTCGTTTTCCATCCAACAAGGCAAGCAGTCCATCACACGCGTGTTTCTCGCCGGCGATCATCCAGAGTTGAGCCATGTGTTTACGGCTTTGACAGAGCGGCTTGAAGTGCCTGTAGAACGGCTCAGAGCGTCCCTGGATCCGTTGCCGGAACGGTTTCATCTTGCTTGGGGATTGGCGTTGAAAGAAGGAAGGGCTGACGATGATCGCTGAAATTAATTTGTTGCCAAAAAAAGAAACGAGGCAGTCGATCCGTCTCGTTTTATTGTTTGGAGCGGCGTTGCTTCTCCTTGCCGGTTTGGTGCTGTATTGGCTGATCGAGCGTGCGGATCACCGTCAAGCTGTGTTGGAATCCGAGTTGAAACAGGTGCGTGCCGAGCAAAGCGTGCTTGCTGCGAAAACAAAACAGGCGGATGAGCAGAAAGAGCGGGAAGAGCTGACAAAAGCGGTGACATGGGCGGAACGCTATCCGCTTAAATCCGTTCCATTGTTGCAGGCATTGACCAAGCAGCTTCCTGAACGTGGATTCGTGATGAATGTGACATACTCGGATCGGACAAAGATGACGATGGTCGTCCAGTTTGATGCGCCGGAAGAGGCGGCCTATTATTTGGATCGATTAGAAAAAGTGAGAATGGTGAAAAACGTCAAACTGGTCAATGTGGCGGCGAACAGCGAGACAAGCGGGGAGCCGGAAGATCATCAAGTCGTGCCAAGATATATGGCGCAATATGAGCTGGAGCTGCAACAGGCTGATGGGGAGGGAAAAAAATCATGAGCCGCTTTGGCAAATGGCCGCTCCTTGCGGCGGCAATGGCGCTTGTCATCATGCTTTTGTTCGCAGCCGCCTATGCATGGCTTGTCATGCCTCGCTACAGCCAACTTGAGCAGATGGAGCAGACGGTGCAGAGCGAGAAAAAGGTGCTTGCCGCTTTGAAGCAAAAGCTCTCTCTTTCTCCCGAAAAAACAGCGGAAACGGTTGCGGCTTTGCAGAAGAAAGTTCCTGTCCATCCGCTTACGGATCAGTTGCTGCTTTTGTTTCAGAAGGCGGAATACGTCGCCGACAGCCGGTTGGTGAGCGTTCAATTTTCCGATGAAGGGGCCGCTTCTTCGCAGCAGAACGGCAATGGCACGAATAACGGAGGAGAAGGAACGCAAGCGGCTTCACCGCCGAGCAGCATCCAGTCCGTCACCGCCCAATTGACTGTGCAGTCGCCTTCCTACTATCAGCTTGAACGGTTTTTAGAAGTGCTGGAGCAGGCGGAACGAATCGTGGCGATCGAAGGGCTGACGGTCACGGGCCCCCCTGAGTTGACATCAACGAACGACGATGTTCAGCCGTTAACGTATTCGGTTACGGTGCGAGCGTTTTATGCGCCAAAGCTTGAAAAGTGGAAAGCCATTCCTTCCATTTTGGATGTCCCACCTCCAAGCGGCAAAGACAACCCCTTTGCTGCAACGATGCCGGCGTCCTAGAGGGCAAAGGGGGCGACAGCATGCTCATTCGCATGAAGAGGGGAATGACCCTCATCGAGCTCTTGGCTGTGCTTGTGATCATCGGCATTGTGGCGATGATCGTCGGTCTTGCTATGTGGACGGTGATCGACCGTGCGCGCGAGCGGGCGTTTGTTTCCGATGCGTATGGACTATGTCAACTACCCCCACTTAGCTAACGCTTGAAGTGGGGGCTTGCAACTCCCCAGAAGTACAAGCGGACTTCGTCCTCCTTCCTTGACTTGGGGTTGCATCAGGGCAGGTTGACAACTACCCAACGACGCAGGTCATGCCTG
>NZ_JAFWFM010000133.1:0-3681 GCF_017515625.1 Geobacillus sp. | reverse complement strand
CCAAGAAAACTGGATCAATCAACAAAATATTGCACTCGGGGTTCTTCACCTAATAGGTGAACATTCGAAATGGAGTCGAAGTCTCGACACGATTGGGTTTCCCAGCATTTTTGATACACTTCTGTCACGGATTCAGGTTTATTCTCATTTTGGAAAAAAAAGAAAAAACGCCCCCCTCAGCGGCCCATTTCGCAGCTTTGGGAAACGCTGCGGCAATCGAGCGATTTTGTCGAAGTGTCGTTTGTTGTGGGAGGCAAGGAGCTGTCGATTTATTATTTTGATTCACTCGTCGATCCGCAAGTGCTGCAAGAGCGGATTCTTTGCCATTTGCAAAACGACATTCCAAACCATCCGACGGTCCGCTTGGAAGACTTGCAGCAAATCGTGCCGATTCTGCGCATTGAAGTGAGCGAAGACACGGCGCTGATTGAAGAGAAGGTGCTGAAAGGGTTTGTCGCGGTCACCTTCCGCGAGCAACCGAACAAAGCGGCGCTCATGGGCGCCGCCGCCGAAAATTTAGGGCTTCGGGAAAACAATGATTCGGAAAACGAATTCAGCGTCGTTGGGCCCAAAGTCGGATTTGTGGAAAATGTCGGCGTCAACTTGCATCTCATCCGCCGGCAAGTGGTGACGCCGAATCTTGTCTTTCGGGAAATGTCGATTGGTTCGGTGTCGAAAACGAAAGTGGTCATCCCCTACATCGATGGCGTCGCCAATCCGGAAGTCGTTCAAACGGTGACGCAGCGGCTTGAGTCCATTCATTTTGACGTCGTGTTTGACAACGCCATTTTGGATCAGCTGCTCGCGGACAATTCACGGACGCCGTTTCCTCTTTTTATCTCGACCGAGCGGATCGACCGGACCATCTATGCGCTTGTGTCGGGTCAGGTGGCCATTTTTTGCGACGGCTCCCCGTATGCCGTGATTGGCCCCGCCGCTCTTTTCGATTTTTTTACGTCGCCGGAAGACTATTATTTGCCATGGGTGCTCGGCACGTTTTTGCGGCTCATTCGGTTTTTCGGCGTTGCGTTCTCGGTGTTAGCGTCGCCGATTTATGTGGCGGTGCTGACGTATCATTATGAAATGATTCCCGAAGACTTGCTCGGTCCGATCATTTATTCCCGCTCGAACGTGCCGTTTCCGCCGATGCTCGAGGTGCTGTTTTTGGAAATTACGATCGAGCTGTTGCGCGAGGCCGGGGCGCGGCTGCCGACGAAAGTCGCACAAACGCTCGGGATTGTCGGCGGGATTGTCATCGGGCAAGCAACCGTTGATGCCGGGCTGACGAGTACGTTTTTGTTGATTGTCGTCGCGTTGGCGGCGCTCGCTACGTTTACAACGCCGATTTTCAAAATGTCCAACACGATCCGGTTCATTCGGTTTCCGTTTATTTTGTTTGCTGCATGTTGGGGCGGGATCGGCATTATCTTTGCCGTCTGCGGGCTGCTCATTCATTTAGGGCGGCTGCAGTCGTTTGGCTATCCGTATTTGCTGCCGTTTTATACATTTCGTGTGCGCAGCTTCCGCGATACATTCGTTCGTTCGCCATACAGTGAAACGGCGGAGCGGCCGATGTTTCTTCGTCCGCGGTCGCGGTTTCGTTACGATCCGAATGCGGCGAAGCAAAAACGCGATATTGATGAGTAAGGGGGATCGTGATGAGGCGTGGGCTTCTATGGCTCGGTGCGCTGCTGTTGCTTGGCGGCTGCGCCAGTTTGCGGCCGATTGATGAAATTCAAATTATCCAACAGATGGGGTATGATTTCGAGAACGGCCGCTACACGGGCACCGCGGTGTACCCGACGTTCAAGCAAGGGCCGATGACAAAGCCGAATATGCTGACGACGACGTCGCCGACGGTCTACGACTTGATTCCGCGCCTGTCATCGAAATCCGCGCTGTCGGTTGAGGAAGGGCAGCTGCGCTTGATTTTGTTCGGCAAGGAGTTTGCCAGGCGGGGGGTGACGCAATTTACGCACAGCCTCGCGCGCAACAACAAAGTTGGCAGTCATTTGCTGCTTGGCGTGGCGGAAGAAAGCGCGAAGGAGCTGCTGAAAATCGAGGTGAACAAGACGCTTAGCGATACGTTGTATTTGCCGAATCTGGTGGAGCAGAATGAGCAGTCGATGAACTTGCCGAAAACGAATTTGCACTTGTTTTTGTATCGCTATTTTTCCCCAGGAAGCGATCCGTTTTTGCCGTATTTTGAGAAAAAAGGAGATTTCGCCAAGCTTGAAGGGGTCGCGTTGTTTCGCGACGACCGATACGTGGGGCATGTGAGTTTGCGTGATTCGTTTTTAATGAAAATTTTGCTTGGAGAAACGAAAAACGGCGTCTACCAGCTGAAGGTTGGGAATCGCGGGAAACAGGGCGAGGATCGGGTGATGCTGCAAAACTTATGGGCGAAGCCGAAATATGAATGGAAGCGTGATGGAGGCCGCCATGTGCTTGATGTGTTCGTCCATATCCATGCGTCGGTGAGGGATTACCCGTCATGGCTCGATCAGCCGGGTCAAGATTTGTTTGCTGATGTGAAGAAAAAAATGCAAAACGAATTGGAGCATAATATGCGTCGGTTATTCCGTTATTTTCAGAAAAAACGGATTGACCCGCTCGGCATCGGCGATTTTGTTCGCAGTGTGACAAGACATTGGGATTCCGACGCGTTTTACCGTGAATACCCGGAACTAGACATCCGCCCGCACGTCACGGTGGATATCGTCCATACCGGCATTGGCGAATAAGACGGGGAACATGAGGAGGGATTAGGATGAAGCAGGCCATTCAGGAACGGTTTCTCATCTCCCCGTTTCTTGTGTTTTTTGTCATTCATGCTACGCAAGTTGGGGTCGGGGCACTCAATTTTCAGCGTCCACTGATGAAAGAGGCGGGGCAGGATGCCTGGATGGCAGTCTTAATGGCCGGGCTGTCGGCGCACGTGTTGATTTGGCTCATGTATCGGCTGCTGTCGCATTTGCCATCAGGCGGAGACCTCGTGTCGCTTCATGAACAGTACTTCGGGCGGTGGATCGGCGGGGTGCTGAGCCTTGGACTTCTTTTTTACTACGCGTTGGCGGCGTTTATGGTGCTTCAATCATACATTGAAGTCATTAAAGTATGGGTGTTCCCGTTGATGGGGGCGTGGCAGTTCAGCCTTATGTTTTTGCTGATGACGTATTATGTCGTCTCCGGCGGGTTTCGCGTCGTTGTCGGCTTATGCGTTTGGGGGGTGGTGATTCCGCTGTTGACGATTTTTCCGATGGTTTTCTTTCCGCTTGAGTATGCTCAATACCGGAATTTATTGCCGGTGTTCGACCATTCGTTTGGGCAATTGGCAAAAGCATCGAAAGAGATGGTGCTGCAATATTTAGGGTTTGAAATGCTGCTGATGTATTACCCGTTTTTAAAACAGGCTCCGTCCTCGCAAAAGTGGGCGCATGCGGCCAACGCATTTACGATGTTCATTTATTTTGTTTTGATCCTTATCTCCATCGTGTTTTATAACAAAGAGCAAATTCAGCATATTACATGGCCGACGCTGACGATGGCCAAAATTCCGGAAGTGCCGTTTATCGAGCGGATGGAGTATATTGTCATCTCGATTTATGTGCTTGTTGTGTTCCCGATCATCGCGGTCTCTATTTGGGCGGTGACGCGCGTGATCAAACAGCTGTTTGCTGT
>NZ_JAFWFM010000132.1:0-4146 GCF_017515625.1 Geobacillus sp. | reverse complement strand
TTCGCTGAAGAAGTCATGAGCCAAGTCAGAAAGCAGTGATGGACCGCAACAGGGAACACGCGCGTGTTCCCTGTTTTTCAAAGCGATTTGCATCATGGAGGTCGGACATGGAACAGCCAAAATATCGACGTGTCGTATTAAAATTAAGCGGGGAAGCGCTCGCCGGAAAGCAAGGGTTTGGCATTCAGCCGGCGGTGATCCAGTCGATCGCCAGACAAGTGAAAGAAGTGGCTGAGCTTGGCGTGGAAATCGCCATCGTGGTCGGCGGCGGCAACATTTGGCGCGGAAAAACGGGAAGCGAAATGGGGATGGACCGGGCGACAGCCGATTATATGGGGATGTTGGCGACGGTGATGAACTCGCTTGCCCTGCAGGACAGCCTCGAGCAGCTCGGCGTCGAGACGCGGGTGCAGACGTCGATTGAAATGCGGCAAGTCGCCGAGCCGTACATCCGCCGGCGGGCGATCCGCCATCTTGAGAAAAAGCGGGTCGTCATTTTTGCTGCCGGCACGGGCAACCCGTATTTTTCGACCGATACGACGGCGGCCTTGCGGGCGGCGGAAATTGAAGCGGACGTCATTTTAATGGCGAAAAACAACGTCGACGGCGTCTACAGCGCCGATCCGAACGTTGACGCCAACGCTGTTAAGTACGACGAGCTGTCGTACTTGGACGTCATCAAGCAAGGGCTTGGCGTCATGGATTCGACTGCTTCATCGCTTTGCATGGACAACAACATTCCGCTTATCGTCTTTTCAATCATGGAAGAAGGCAACATTAAACGCGCTGTCTTAGGCGAAAACATCGGAACGATCGTAAGGGGGAAATAACGATGGCAAAGCAAGTGATTCAACAGGCGAAAGAAAAAATGGATAAGGCCGTGCAAGCATTCACCCGCGAGCTGGCAAGCATTCGCGCCGGACGGGCGAACGCCGGGCTGCTCGAAAAAGTGACGGTTGATTATTACGGCGTCCAAACGCCGATCAACCAGCTTGCTTCGATCAGCGTGCCGGAAGCGCGCCTGCTCGTCATCCAGCCGTACGACAAATCGGTCATCAAAGAGATGGAAAAAGCGATTTTAGCATCGGATTTAGGGTTGACGCCATCAAACGACGGATCGGTCATCCGCCTTGTCATTCCGCCGTTGACGGAAGAGCGGCGCCGTGAGCTGGCCAAGCTTGTCAAAAAATATTCGGAAGATGCGAAAGTCGCGGTTCGCAACATCCGCCGCGACGCGAACGACGAGCTGAAAAAGCTCGAGAAAAACGGCGAAATTACGGAAGACGAACTTCGCAGCTACACTGATGATGTGCAAAAACTGACCGATGACCATATCGCCAAAATCGACGCCATCACAAAAGAGAAAGAGAAAGAAGTTATGGAAGTATAGGCAAAACGATGCAAACCCTCTATGTTGATGGAGGGTTTTTTTGCTATAATGGAAAGGCAAAACACGATCCCGGAGGACTCGTATGTTTAATAAAATCCGAAAAGCGAAGCGGGAAGATGCCCCGCTGACAAAAGAGGATGTGCTTGGCCATCCGATTCCGAACCATGTTGCCATCATTATGGATGGGAACGGGAGATGGGCAAAAAAACGGGCGCTGCCGAGGGTGGCCGGCCATTACGAAGGCATGCAAGTCGTGCGCAAAATCACCCGTTTTGCCAATGAGCTTGGGATCGAAATTTTATCGCTTTACGCGTTTTCGACGGAAAACTGGAAACGGCCGAAAACGGACGTCGACTATTTAATGAAGCTGCCGGAACAGTTTTTGACGACGTTTCTTCCCGAGCTCGTCGCCGAAAATGTCAAAGTCCAAGTGATCGGTCATACGGAGGCGTTGCCCGATCATACGCGCCGGGCAGTTGAGCAAGCGATTCACGAAACGAGCGGCAACACCGGCTTAATTTTAAACTTTGCGCTCAATTACGGAAGCCGGGCGGAGATTGCCGCCGCTGTAAAGCGGATCGCTGAGGATGTCGAGCGCGGGGTGCTCGCGCCGGACGATATTACGGAGCCGCTCATTTCCTCATACTTGATGACGAACGGCCTGAAAGATCCGGACTTGCTCATTCGCACAAGCGGAGAGATCCGCCTGAGCAATTTCATGCTTTGGCAATTGGCGTATACGGAACTTTGGTTTACGGATGTCTTATGGCCGGATTTTACGGAGCAACATTTTCTAGAGGCGATCGCTGCCTACCAGCGCCGCGACCGCCGGTTTGGAGGAGTGTCAGCGCGATGAAGCAGCGAATCATCACCGGAGTCATAGCGGCGGCGCTCTTTTTGCCGATTGTTATTTTTGGCGGATTTCCGTTTATAATAGTAACATATATATTGGCCACGGTCGGACTGTTTGAGCTGCTGCGGATGAAAGGGATGTCCCCGTTGTCTTTCGCTGGGGCCGCCGGGTTTGCCGCCCTTTGGCTCCTGCTTGTTCCCGCTCTTTACGACCAAGAATGGCTGGCGTCCGGGACGACAAAGTTCGGTGTGCTGGCCGCGCTCGCTTTTTTGCTGCTTGTCGGCACCGTCGTGACAAAAAATGCGCTGACGTTTGATGAGGCGGCATTTGTCGTGCTGGCGGTTTTGTATGTTGGCGTCGGGTTTTTCTGCTTCGCCGCGATCCGCTTGACCGGCTTGGCGTACTTCGTCTACGCGCTGTTTGTCATTTGGGCGACCGACATCGGAGCGTATTTTCTCGGCCGCGCGTTCGGCCGGCGCAAGCTATGGCCGGAAATCAGCCCGAATAAGACAGTCGAAGGCGCCATTGGCGGCGTCGTCTGCGCTGTTGTCATCGCGGCCGTTTACGAATGGACAGTCGGCCCGTTCGGCAGCCTTGGCGTAGCTGTGGGGATTGCGCTTTTGCTTTCGATGTTCGGCCAGCTTGGCGACTTGGTCGAGTCCGCTTTCAAACGCCATTACGGCGTGAAGGATTCGGGGGCGATTTTGCCGGGGCATGGCGGCATTTTGGACCGGTTCGACAGTCTGCTGTTTGTGCTGCCGCTCTTATACATATTCATCGAAGCAGTACGATAAGCGGATGAGGAGTGAAAATGTTGAAATATATTAGTATATTAGGGGCGAGCGGATCGATCGGCCAGCAAACGCTCGATGTCATGCGCGCTCATCCGGACAAGTTTCGTCTGGCGGCGGCATCGGTTGGGAAAAATGTGGAAGCGGCAAGAAAGCTGATTGCTGAGTTTTCCCCTGTTCTTGTCGCTGTCACCGACCGAGACGCTTACGAAGTGCTTCGCTGCGAGTACAGCGGGCGGACTGCAGTCGTGTACGGAGAGGAAGGGTTGGTGGAGGCGGCTATTTGCCCGCAGGCGGACGTCGTTGTCACCGCCGTCGTCGGCAGCGTCGGCCTCGTGCCGACATTAAAAGCGATTGAAGCCGGGAAGACGATCGCTCTCGCCAATAAAGAGACGCTTGTCGTTGCCGGGCATCTTGTCACGGCGGCAGCCAAGCGGCGCGGTGTGCCGCTGTTGCCGGTTGACAGCGAGCATTCCGCCATTTTTCAATGCTTGCAAGGGGAAAAGCGTGAACACGTGGAGAAGCTGATTCTGACCGCGTCGGGCGGGAGCTTTCGCGATCGGACGCGCGAAGAGCTCGCTCATGTGACGGTCGAAGAAGCGCTTCGCCATCCGAATTGGTCGATGGGGGCGAAAATTACGATTGATTCCGCCACAATGATGAACAAAGGGTTTGAAGTCATTGAAGCGCATTGGCTGTTTGGGCTGCCGTATGAGCGGATCGAGGTCGTGCTGCACCGAGAAAGCGTCATCCATTCGCTCGTCGAGTTTCGCGACACGAGCATCTTAGCCCAGTTGGGCACGCCGGATATGCGCATCCCGATTCAATACGCGCTCGCCTATCCGGAGCGGCTGCCGCTTGCGGCGGCCAAGCCGCTCGATTTGGCTGCGCTTGGGGCGCTCCATTTCGCCCCGGTCGATTTTGACCGTTACCGCTGCCTCCGCTTTGCCTATGAAGCTGGAAAACGCGGCGGCTCGCTGCCGACGGTGTTGAATGCCGCCAATGAGGAAGCGGTGGCGGCGTTTTTAGCCGGACGCATTCCGTTTTTGGCCATCGAGGAGTGGATCGAGCGCGCTCTTGAGCGCCATCAGCCGGTGGACGATCCGCAGCTT
>NZ_JAFWFM010000012.1:0-20382 GCF_017515625.1 Geobacillus sp. | reverse complement strand
GTTTCGCTGACCGGCTCATTCGGTGCTTCCTTCACCGCCGCTTTCGGCGCTTCGCTCACCGGCGCCTTCGGTGCTTCCTTCACCGCCGCTTTCGGCGCTTCGCTGACCGGCGCCTTCGGTGCTTCCTTCACTGCCGCTTTCGGCGCTTCGCTCACCGGCGCCTTCGGTGCTTCCTTCCCCGCCGCTTTCGGCGCTTCGCTGACCGGCGCCTTCGGGGCTTCCTTCACCGCCGTTTTCGGCTCTTCGTTGGCCGGTGCCTTCGATGCTTCCTTCCCCGCCGCTTTCGGCGCTTCGTTGGCCGGTGCGTCATTCGCCGGCGTTTTGCCTTCTGGAGCAACGGCGCCGAACTCTGTATCAATGTCGATCGAAACGAACGGCTTGGCTTCCGCGTATGGGTGCTCTTCTATTTTCGCTTTTTTCGGCGGCGCCTGCCATTTTGTTTCTTTTTTGACCGGCACTCCCGCCGTCGGCACTTTGATTTTCATTCCGGGCATAATCATATCCGGGTCGCTTACATGCCCATTTATTTTTTTCAATTGTTCAAAATCAACCCCATATTTTTGGGCTATTTTCCAAAGAGTATCTCCCTTCTGAACAATATGGATTTTCACTCCGCTCCCCCTCCTACACCGATACTGTTTGCACTCTATCCGACCGATGCTTGTTTCCCGATATCGTCTTTCAACACAATGTATGACGATGAGCGCCCATTTATGATAAAAAAATCCCCGGCCGGACGGAAGCGATTCCGTCACGCCGGGTTGGGGAACTAGGCAAGAGCAAGCATGCGGTCAAGCGCCGCTTTCGCCTGACAGGCCACTTCGTTCGGAACGGTGATGCGGTTGACGACCACACCTTGTTCCAGTGATTCAAGCGCCCAAACGAAATGCGGCAAATCAATCCGATTCATCGTCAAACACGGACACATGTACGGATTTAAAGAAATAATCTCCTTATCCGGATGTTCGTTCTTTAACCGGTTGACCAAGTTCATTTCCGTCCCGATGGCCCATTGACTGCCGGGCGGGGCGTTGCGGATCATTTCGATAATATATTTCGTCGATCCGGCGTAATCCGCCTGCTGGACGACTTCCCAGCTGCATTCCGGGTGAACGATAATGTTCATTTCCGGTTTCGTCCTCCGAATTTGTTCGATTTGCCGGACGGTGAAGTTTTCATGCACCGAGCAATGCCCTTTCCAAAGGATGACTTTGACATTGTCAACCGGCCCGCTGCATTGCAGCGACTCTTCACGCGGATCCCAGACCGCCATCTCATCGAGACTGACGCCGAGCGCATAGGCGGTGTTTCTCCCTAAATGTTGATCCGGCAAAAAGAAAACCCGCTCTTTTTGCGAAAACGCCCATTTGACCATGTTTTTCGCGTTGGACGACGTCACCGTCGCCCCGCCTTGGCGGCCGACAAACGCTTTAATCGCCGCCGTCGAGTTGACATACACAAGCGGGATGATCGTTTCGCCAAATAAATCCGTGAGCGCTGCCCACGCCCGCTCGACTTGGAAAAGATCAGCCATATCGGCCATCGAACAGCCAGCGCGCATATCGGGCAAAATGACCACTTGTTCCTCTCTCGTCAAAATGTCGGCCGTTTCCGCCATAAAGTGGACGCCGCAAAATACGATATACTCCGCTTCATCGTTTTTTGCCGCCAGTTGGGCCAGTTGAAGCGAATCGCCGGTCGCATCGGCAAACTGGATGACTTCATCTTTTTGGTAGTGATGCCCAGGGATAAACAAGCGGCGGCCGAGCCGCTCTTTTATCGACCGAGCGCGGGCCTCGAGCTCGCTTTTTTCCATCGTTCTATAGCGCTCTGGCATGTCATCGAGCCGTTTTAGCTGCTCCAGTACGTTCATTATTTTCTCCCCCCGTCATTGTAAATCAAAACTAATGTCAAGCGCTCGAGCGGAATGGGTTAAACATCCGAGCGAAATGTAGTCGACGCCGGTCGCGCCGTACGCTGCTACGTTGGCGAGCGTAATTCCCCCGGACGCTTCGGTGATGATCGGCTTTGGCACGAGCCGGACAAACGAACGCACTTCATCCGGCGTCCGGTTGTCAAACATAATAACGTCTGCCCCCGCTTCGACCGCCTCGAGCACTTCCGCTTCCGTTTCCGTTTCCACCTCGATTTTCACCATATGGCCGAGCCGCTCCCGCACCGCTTTGACCGCGTCGGCGATCGATCCGCAAAAGGCGATATGGTTGTCTTTGATCATGACGCCATCATACAAGCCAAAGCGATGGTTGTAGCCGCCCCCGCACGTGACGGCATACTTTTCAAGCATGCGCAGCCCGGGAGTTGTTTTCCTTGTGTCGCAAATGCGCGTATGACTGTCACCGAGCAAATCGACGGCTTGGCGCGTCACGGTGGCGATGCCGCTTAGGCGCTGAAGCAAATTCAAAATGACGCGCTCGCCGGACAACAGCGCTCTGACCGGGCCGGATGCAGCGGCGATCGCTTCGCCGGCTGCGACCCGCTCGCCGTCCCGTTTCATAATCGATACTTCGACGCGCGGATCAAGCAGCCGATATCCGGCTGCAATGATGCCGACGCCTGCTATGACCCCGTCCGCTTTCGCGGCAAACACGCCCGCCGCCCGCTCATCAGCGGGAAAAACCGTTTCACATGTGATATCGCCATCGCCGATATCTTCAAGAAAAAACTGCCGCAGCAATTGCTCAAGCTTTACCTCGTTCATATCCCATCCCCCTGTTTACTTGGCTCATTCACCGTCCAGCCGGCAAACAGGCCCATTCTTCTTTCGTCCGCACGAGGCGCCGCCCTTGCCAGCTCGGATGCGGATGCGGAAAATCGCTCCGGTAATGGCCGCCGCGGCTTTCTGTGCGGCGAAGCGCCGAAGAGGCGATCAGCCACCCGGCAAGCAGCATATACCCTGTTTCGATGTCCTCGGCCGCCAACGTCTCGACATCACCTTCAAGCCAATACGGCAGAGAAAATTGTTCCAGCCAATCAACCGCCTCACGAAGCCGGCTGCCATCACGCACGATGCCGACACGTGTAGACAGCTGTTCGCGAATCAACGCCCGCTCCGGCAGCGTCGGGCCGAATGGGCAATTGGACCTTCGGGCGCACCCTCCTTTCGCCGGCCAGTCGTCCCGGCGGCTGATCGAACAGGCAGCGCGGGCGCCAAATACAATGGCTTCAAGCAAGGAATTGCTGGCAAGCCGATTGGCGCCGTGCACGCCGGTGCATGCCGCTTCCCCGACAGCGTATAAACCGGGTACGGTCGTCTGCCCCCACTCATTGACGACGATGCCGCCCATGACAAAGTGGGCGCCCGGCACGACCGGAAGCCGGCCGGCTTCCCAATCGATCCCATGCGCTTCGCACAGCGCGGCAATCGTGGGAAAGCGGCGGCGAAAATGGGGGACAGCGGAAATATTCAAATAGACGCAGCCGCCGCGGTCAATCTCGGCAGCGATGGCGCGCGCGACGATATCGCGCGGCGCCAAATCGCCAAGCGGATGGACGCCGTCCATCACGCGCCGCCCGTCTTCCGTCTCTAACACCGCTCCCTCGCCGCGCACCGCCTCCGATACAAGCCCGACCGCTTTTCCCATGGCGGCCAACATCGTCGGATGAAACTGGATGAACTCCATATCCGCCACCGCCGCACCGGCGCGATACGCCATGGCAATGCCGTCGCCTGTTGCCGTTGGCGCATTCGAAGTAAACGTGTACAACCCCGCGCAGCCGCCGGACGCCAATACGACAGCGGACGCACGCCAGACCGAAACACGGCCGTCTTCCCGCTTCGTTTTCACCCCGACGCAACGGCCGTCTTCGATCAACAAGTCAATCACTTGTTCCCCCTCGACGATCGGCACACGGTCATTCAGCTGCTGAAGCAAAAACGAAACGAGCGCCTTTCCGGTTTGGTCGCCGCCGGCATGCAAAATGCGGCGGAAGCTGTGCCCGCCCTCAAGACCGACAGAAATCCGGCCTGATTCGTCGAGATCAAACGCCATGCCGGCGTTCATCCATTCCTGCAGCCGCTCCGGCCCCTCGCGGACGATGAGCTCAACCATTCGTTCATCGTTATGGAGACAACCGGCGGTCATTGTATCGTGAAAATGGCTGCGCCAACCATCTCCTTCCGCCAACGCCGCCGCCACCCCGCCTTGCGCCCGCCATGAGTTGCTGTCCGATCGGCCTTTCTTTGTGAAGATCATCACATTTTCATGCCGCGGCAAATAGTAAGCGACCGTTAACGCCGCCAGTCCGCTGCCGACAATCACAACGCCGCCTTCTCCCATGTTTGGACGCTCCTTTCTTTCCTCCTGTCTTGACATCTATATTTACACATATTTAAACTAATGGCAAGAGGTTGGCTGAAAAAAATGAAGTGAGGCGGGAAACGATGATTTATTTGGACTATGCAGCGACTACACCGATGTGCCAAGAAGCCATTGCGGCCTACGCCGAAGCAGCAGCTGTTTATTTTGACAACGAAAGCAGCCTGCATGACATCGGAACGAAAGCAAAACAACTGCTCACCTTATGCCGGCGCGAGTTGGCCGCCATGATCAACGGGGAAGCGGAAGGGGTGTATTTCACAAGCGGCGGCACGGAAGCGAACGTGCTCGCGGTCCGTTCGCTCGTCGCCGCCCGCCGGCAGAACGGAAATCATTTGATTACGACGGAAATCGAGCACGCCTCTCTCCATCATCTGTTCAAACAGTTGGAAACAGAGGGGTACCGTGTCACTTACTTGCCGGTCGACCGTTTTGGACGCATCCGTCTCGAAGATTTGGAGCGGGCGATCACGCCGCAGACGATTCTCGCTTCCATCCAGCACGCCAACTCGGAAATCGGCACCACCCAGCCGCTTGCCGACATCGGCCGCCTGCTGCGGGCGCGCGGCGTCCTTTTCCATAGCGATTGCGTCCAAACTTTTGCTAAAATACAGCTAGACGTCAAAGCCATGGCGATTGACAGCATCTCGGTGTCCGCCCATAAAGTGTACGGGCCGAAAGGCGTCGGAGCGGTGTATATCGATCCGCGCCGCCATTGGAGTCCGGTGTTTCGGGGAGCGACGCATGAATCCGGCTTTCGCCCGGGAACGGTCAACGTGCCGGGCATCGCCGCCTTCATCACAGCCGCAAAGCAGCTGTACGATCGGATGGAAAGCGAGCAAGCGCACTTCGAACGGCTGCGCCGCCGGCTGCTTGACGCCATCACCGTCAAACAGCTGCCGATCACGGTCGAAGGCCATCCCGACTACCGGCTCGCCCACATTGTCGGTTTGACCGTTAACGGGTTGGACGGGCAGCTGGTGATGCTCGAATGCAACCGCGCCGGCATCGCCATTTCCACCGGCAGCGCCTGCCAGGTTGGACAGCAGGCGCCGTCGCGGACGATGCTCGCCGTCGGAAAAACGCCGGAAGAAGCGAAGCAGTTCGTCCGCATCTCCTTCGGCATGGCGACGACACAATCTGACATTGACGAACTCGTATCCACGCTCGAACAGATGATCTTGCCGCAAAAGGGGGGATGGACAGGATGAAGGAGGAAAAGAAAATTTTAGGGGAAGCAAGGCGCCAGCTCATTTTGCAGTGGCTGAAAGAAAGCGACACACCGCTTACCGGCGCCGAGTTGGCGGCGAAAACGAACGTCAGCCGCCAGGTGATCGTCCAAGACATTTCGCTGTTAAAGGCGCGCAACGAACCGATTATCGCGACAAGCCAAGGATATCTGTATTTAAAGCCGGCTGAGCCGGCCAAAACGTATACGCGAACGGTCGCCTGCTTCCATACACCCGAGCGGACGAAAGAAGAGCTGTATTTGCTCGTGGACTGCGGCGTGACGGTGAAAGACGTCAAAATCGAACATCCGGTCTACGGCGACTTGACCGCGTCGATCATGGTCAGCAACCGCCTGGAAGTGGACCAGTTTATCACCAAAATCGAAGCGACGAAATCGTCGTATTTGCTTCAGTTGACGGATGGGACGCATTTGCATACGCTTGAGGCCGACTCACCGCTGAAACTGGATGCCGCCTGCCACGCTTTGAAACAAGCCGGCTTTTTAATTGAAGCCTAAACGGAAACCGCATGCACGTAAAGAAAAAAACGCGGACAGGAACACACCGTTCGCGTTTTTCACCTGTTTTAGGCAAAATAATATGGATAACTGCCCAACAGCTGCACCGTGCAGCCGAGCGCTTCGATTTCGGCGATCGCTCCCGGAATGAGCACCTCGTCGAGCGGCGCGTCGATATCAATGATGAAAAAGTAGTTTCCGAGACCTGTTTTCGCCGGACGCGACTCAATTTTCGTCAAGTTGAGCCGCCGCCAGGCAAACGCCGACAGCACCTGATGGAGCGCGCCAGGATGGTCTTGCGGCAACATCACAACGACAGTCGTTTTGTCGCCGGCATAAAGCGGCGAGTTGGGCGAAAGCGGCTCATTCCGCCGGCTGACAACGATGAAGCGCGTATGGTTGTAGTCATAGTCGTGAATATTCTCTTGGACGATCACCAGCCCATATTCGTTGGCAGCGAGCCGGTTGGCGATCGCGGCCGCCGGCAAGTGGGGGTGTTCGCTCACAAATTTGGCGGCAGCGCTCGTCGATGTCATCGGCACTTGACTGGCGCCTTTGAGCACCGTATGTAAAAATTTGCGGCATTGGGCGATGGCGTGTGCGTGCGAGTACACCTCTTTCACTTCGCGCCAGTGTGGGGCATGATACGGGTGCACAAGCAAATGCTGCTCGATTGGGACGACAATTTCGCCGATGATCGGCAGCGGCTGTTCATGAATCAAATAATCGAGCGTTAAGTTGACCGACCCTTCCAATGCATTCTCAAGCGGCACAACGGCCGCCTTAATTTCCCCAGCGGCGGCGGCGTCGATGCAGTCGGGAATCGTATTGTACGGCTCGCGCGGCTCCGACGGAAACAGCGCCGCGACCGCCGCTTCGGTAAACGTCGCCTTCGGTCCTAAATAGCCGATTTTCATTTCGCTTGCCTCTCCCTTGCTTTAATACACTCCTGAACCGACAATTTCCACTTTTTCGACAAATTCAAGCCTTCTCAACTTCCCCAACAGGTCATCGATGTCTTCATGCATATCGTTCGTACTGACGGAAAGCGTCACGTTCGCCCGCCCTTGCAGCGGGATCGTCTGGTGAATCGTCAACACGTTGCAGCCGGCCGCCGCCACGACGCCAAGCAGCTGTGACAGCGTGCCCGAGCGGTCTTCCAAATGGAAAAACAACGTCACGATATTTTCTTTCGTCACCGCCTGAAACGGAAAAATGGCGTCGCGGTATTTGTAAAAGACGCCGCGGCTGATGTTCGCAAGTTGCGCCGCCTCGGCGACCGAGGCGGCTTTTTTCCGCTCAAGCAGCTGCTTAGCCAGCACGACTTTTTTCATCGCTTCCGGCAGGACATCTTCGCGCACCAAGTAAAATTTTTTCTCCACCGCACCTTCCCCCGCTTTTTACCGTTCATCCCAGTCGTCGACAAACTCAAACTCGTAATCGAGCAGCCGGACGGTGTCGCCGTCTTGCGCCCCGCGCTCGCGCAGCGCATCGTCCACCCCCATGGCCCGCAGCTGGCGGGCGAAGCGGCGCACCGATTCTTCACGCGAAAAATCGGTCATTTTCAACAGCTTTTCGATTTTATCGCCAGATAGAATAAACGCTCCGTCGCTGCCGCGGGTGATCGTAAACGGCGGCTTCTCTTTCTCATACTTATAGACGACACGCTGCACAGCCGGCTCTTCCGGTTCATGGAGCGGGAACTCCGGCGTTGTTTCCAATAAATCCGCAATGGCAAACAAAAGCTCGCGCACCCCTTGCCTTGTCGCGGCTGAAATTGGAAAGACCGGCACCGCCTCACCGACTTTCTCTTTGAAGCGGCGCAAGTTTTCTTCGGCACCTGGCATGTCCATTTTATTGGCGGCGACAATTTGCGGCCGTTCCGTCAAACGCAAGTTGTATTGCTTCAGCTCCTCGTTGATGACGACGTAATCGTCATACGGGTCGCGTCCTTCCACCGCCGCCATGTCGATGACATGGACGATGACGCGTGTCCGTTCAATATGGCGCAAAAACTGATGCCCAAGCCCCACCCCTTGATGGGCGCCTTCAATCAGCCCCGGCAAGTCGGCCATGACAAAGCTGCGGCCGTCTTCTGTTTCGACAACACCTAGGTTGGGCACAAGCGTTGTAAAATGATATTCCGCGATTTTCGGCCGCGCGGCGGAAACAACCGACAGCAACGTCGATTTGCCGACGCTTGGGAAGCCAACAAGCCCGACATCGGCAAGCAGCTTCAATTCCAAAATGACGTTTCGCTCTTCGCCCGGTTCGCCGTTTTCGGCGATTTCCGGCGCCGGATTGGCCGCAGTCGCGAACCGGGTGTTGCCGCGCCCGCCGCGCCCGCCTCTGGCGACGACAAACCGCTGTCCGGCTTCCGTCAAATCGGCGAGCACCTCATTTGTATCGGCATCGATAACGACCGTCCCAGGCGGCACTTTGACGAGCAGGTCTTCCGCATTTTTCCCATGCTGGTTTTTCGACATGCCGTTTTCGCCACGCGGCGCTTTAAAATGGCGCTGGTAGCGAAAATCCATTAGCGTTCGCAGCCCTTCGTCCACGACGAAGACGACGTCGCCGCCCTTGCCGCCGTCCCCGCCGGCCGGACCGCCTTTCGGGACGTATTTTTCCCGGCGGAACGCGACCATGCCGTTGCCGCCGTCCCCGCCTTTTACATAAATTTTCACTTGATCGACAAACATGGCTGTTCCTCCGATTCGCTTCCATCATGACAAAATGAGTGTAGCTAATATTTATTATTGTATACAGAGCCAATTCAATGCTGTCAATATGTGCTTACCAATAAGGCGACCCGGAGCCGAGCGGCAGCTCGAGCTCCACCGTCAATTCGTCCGCCCCGACAGCAAACGACACGAGCCGAAGCGGTGCTGATGGCTCACAGCGCTCGAGGCAGGCGCGAATGGCATCACCATCCCGCCATGCGCCGCGGCCGTCAAAAAAGAGCCCCACCCGCCCATCCGCAATCTCAATCGTCACGCATAAATGGTTTTCCGCCTGCTCATCGGCCTGCGCCTCAAGCAGACGAAAAAACCGGCGGCACCATTCGCTCAATTGTTCGTCATACGGCGACAAATCAGCCTCGCCGCCGACAATTTCATACTCAAGAAAAATCGGGTGCGGCTCCCAGTTGTACGTCATCATCAGCTCAGCAAACCGTTCGGCCTTTAAGTTCGTTAACCGCGTTTCCTGCTGCGCTTCGCCGATAATGCCGTTGATGATTTCTTGCACCCGCTCCACTTTATTGAGCGCCAAATGGCCTTTAATGAGCTGGATTTTGTTCAGCCAGTCATGGCGGGCATGGCGCATCACTTCGACGACAGTCCATCGCTTTTCCATGCAACGCTCCCCTATTCAATGCAGCGCAGCTTCCCGCGCCGCCTGTTGTTTCCTTCTCCCTTTTTAGAGAGGACAGTTTACTTTTACTATAGCATTTTCTGACAGCGAACGGGAGCGGTTTTTCGAGGGGAAAAAGAAAAACTCTAACCGCCACGGTTAGAGTTTTTCGAAACAATATTACGCTTCTTGACTGACCGGATAGACGCTCACGCGTTTGCGGTCGCGGCCGAGCCGTTCAAAACGGACGATGCCGTCGATTTTGGCGTACAGCGTGTCATCGCCGCCACGGCCGACGTTCAAGCCCGGATGGACTTTCGTTCCGCGTTGGCGGTACAAAATCGAGCCGCCCGTGACGAATTGGCCGTCAGCGCGTTTCGCGCCAAGGCGTTTCGCGATCGAGTCGCGGCCGTTTTTCGTCGAACCGACCCCTTTTTTCGAAGCGAAAAATTGCAAATCGAGTCTCAGCATGGCAGTCACCTCCTGCTACTTCCATGTTACACGGATGAATTTTCCGTAATCGCGTTCGATCGTCTTCAGCGAGACGACCATCGCTTTGAGCAAAAGCTGCACTTTTTCTGCCGTCGCTGCTTCTTCCAGCTCCGGAAGCTCACAGCGAAGATAGCCGCCGTCTTGGCCGAGCGACACATTCGGGCGGACGCCGGTGAGCTCCTCAATGGCGTTGATCGTGCCGAACGAAACCGCCGAAGCACCGGCGCATACAATGTCCTCTCCGCGTTTCGCAAAATGGGCATGCCCTTCCATCGTAAACGCGCGAATGCAGCCGTCCGCCTCCCGTTCAATCGTGACGCGAATCATCTTATGCGTTGATTTTTTCGATCACGACTTTGGTGTACGGCTGACGGTGGCCTTGTTTGCGGCGATAGTTCTTTTTCGCTTTATATTTGAAGACGATGATTTTCTTTTGCCGGCCATGTTTTTGCACTTTCGCCGTCACGGTTGCGCCTTCGACCGTCGGGTTTCCGATTTTCACCGTTTCCCCGCCGATGAACAACACTTTGTCAAACGTGACCGTATCGCCTTCATTGGCATCCAATTTTTCAATGTAAATTTCTTGGCCTTCTTCCACTTTCAATTGTTTGCCACCAGTTTCGATAATTGCGTACATGCATCGCACCTCCTTCATAATACTCAGACTCGCCAGCGTCAAGGCGGTTCCGAATGGAACGCTTCACAACCCGCGCTGAGCGGTTGTAGTACGGGTGCGTCTTTTTGCGACAGCCGCCCTCTTTTGTCCTTTCCGAAAGGGACAAAAAGTCTACAACGTCATTTATAATAACATAGAAACAGCCTATCGTCAACCACTATTTTCCCCACAAAAGCCAACAAAAAAGCGGCGGTCGCCGCTTTAATAAATGAGTGCACCTAGTGGCGCGTCGGTCCGCTTTTCCGCAAAAAACGCATGCAGCAGCTCATTTTCATCGAGCGTCATCCGCTCGCCGCTCCCGCCAGTGACCTCGATCGCATGCTTTTGTCCACGGTAAAAGCGGTGCAGCACGGCCGAGATGCGCTCCTCGGCGGAGACGGTGATTGTCTGCAGCCTTGTATAGTCGCCTTTTTTTCCGTAATACCGTTCAAGCAAAAAGCGCATCACGATATACGGATGCTGCTTCCACTCCTGCCAGACGGCATGCGCCAAAAAAGCGGCGATCACCCACAACTCCAACTGGCGCGGCACCGCGACGAGCAAAAGGATCACGCCGGCAACGAGCATCGCCGCTGAGATGGCAACCATATTCCGGTGCGCCTCACTGAACGGGCGGCGATACGAAAGCAGCAAAAACAACAGTTTGCCGCCATCAAGCGGCCAAACCGGCAGCAGGTTCAGCCCGAAGACAGCAACGTTATAGTGAAAAAACAATTCCCAGCTCCCGTCATCCATCCAACCGGCCTTCCAGAAAAAACACGCTGCGGCCCCGAGCCAAAGATGCTGCGCCGGCCCGACGAGCGTCACGATCCACTCCTCGCGAAACGGCCGGTTTCCATGCTCTTCCACTTCCGCTACCCCGCCAAACGGCAGCAGCAAAATCCGTTTCACCCGCCACGAAAAAAACGCCGCGGCCGCCGCATGGCCGAGCTCATGAACAAGGACGATAAAAAACAGCAAACAAAGCTGCTTAAAATGGGCGGTCAGCACCGCCATGCCGCCGATCAGCCATAACAACGGATGAACATGCAGTTTGCCAAGCAGCCCGATATACTTATTCAAAGGAGATCACCTGGATGGGGTCAATAAATTTATCTCCCTGCTTAATGGCAAAATAAAACAGCCCTTTTTGGTTATCCGTTTCGCTCGCTTGGACGGTGCCGATCTCTTTTCCCATTTCGACAAAATCGTATAGTTTCACCGATATCGTCCCTAAATGGCCATACCACGTCTCGCTGCCGTCGGCATGCTGAATGACGACTGTTTTCCCGAGATTCTCTTTCATGCCGGCAAAGGTGACGATCCCTTCTTTCATCGCTTCCACTTTGGCTCCATTCTCAGTTTCGATCGTCACACCCTCCCCGTTTTTTTCAAAACTTTCGAGAATCCGTCCAGAAGCCGGCACTGCATAGGATGAAGCCGTTTTCACCTTTTCTTCCTTTTTCGGGGCAAAAAAAGCGAGCGGCTCGCCAAACGTTTGTTCATACCAAGCCGAGACAGCGGCGAACTGAAATTCCGTCTCCATCGTCCGAGCGACAAACTGCCGGGCCGGCTCGAGCGAAGCGGACGGATGTTTGAACAAAATGGCGGTGACGAGCACAAGGCAAGCGGCGATGAGCGTTTGAAAAAGAAACCACTCTTTGCGGAACAGCGGGTGCGGCCCCGATTCAAACGAATAGCGGTCGTACGTAACGACCGGCAGCCCGTACCGCTCCTCATCAGCGGCGCTCCATCTAGATTCTTTTGGATCCTGCCCCTTATATTGACGTTCCCTTCTTCGTTTTTCAATGCGTTTTTTCATCTCACGGACGCGTCGATCCATACGTCCCCCCTCCACCTTTCCAACAACGTTTGTACTAATTTATGAGACAACCTCATGGAATATGAACGAGCGTTTTTCGCCGCGCCTCGCCGAACACGTCCGCGAACAAATCCCTCAAACGGTTTCACACCAACGTTTCGGCTGAGCGCCGCAACCGATCGATACCATCTGCTTCCGTTGTTACAGATCAGGAATTCCAAACAGCACAACAATTATGAATAAAAAAAGAAGGCCCATTCAACGGCCTTCTTGCGCCAACTCTATTATTTCAAACTAAATATTTTCCGAATCTTTGAAAACAGCCCCTTCTCCTCTTCCTCAAGCGGCGGCAGCGGCACCGATTCGCCGAGGATGCGGCGGGCGATGTTGCGGTAAGCGATCGACGCCTTGCTGTTAGGGTCGAGCACGATCGGTTCGCCTCGGTTCGACGCTTTGATCACGTTTTCATCGTCGACAATAATGCCGAGCAGCTCGATCGACAAATGCATGACGATTTCATCGACATCGAGCATATCTCCGTTTTTCATCATATGGCTGCGAATGCGGTTGATGATCAAGCGCGGCGACTTGACGTGCTCTTCCGCTTCACGCAAGCCGATGATGCGGTCGGCGTCGCGGACGGCCGACACTTCCGGCGTCGTGACGACGATCGCCTCATCCGCGCCGGCGACGGCGTTGCGGTATCCTTGCTCAATGCCAGCTGGACAGTCGATGAGCACATAGTCGTATTCTTGCTTCAGCTGCTCGATCAGCTCTTTCATCTGCCCCGGATTGACCGCCGATTTATCGCTCGTTTGCGCAGCCGGCAGCAAATACAAATGGTTCTCGAACCGCTTATCTTTGACAAGCGCCTTTTGCACGGTGCAGCGCCCTTCGACGACATCGACTAAGTCGTAAATAATGCGGTTTTCAAGCCCCAGCACAACATCAAGGTTGCGCAGCCCGATGTCCGTATCGACCAGGCACACCCGCTTCCCCAAAATGGCAAGGGCCGTCCCAAGGTTCGCGGTCGTCGTCGTTTTGCCGACGCCGCCTTTCCCGGAAGTGATGACGATCGCTTCTCCCACGGTCACATTCTCCTTTCTAAGCGCGTCAAATTCGGCCGCAAATGCATGAGCAGCTGCAAGCGGTCGACAACAATCTGGTTATGTTCATCAACATAAGCGCATTCCATTTCATTTCCTTCGTCCGTTTTGTAGTCGGGAGCGCGGTTCATCACATCGCCGATGCGCAGCTGCATCGGCTTCATCACCGACGCGGCGATGACAGCTTCTTTGTTTCCACTATACCCAGCATGAGCAATGCCGCGCAAAGCACCGAGGATGAAAATGTTCCCCCCGGCGATGACTGTTCCGCCAGGGTTGACGTCGCCGATCAGCAGCAAATCCCCTTCGACATGAAGCACTTGCCCGGAACGGACGATGCGCGGGACAGCCGAAATTTTCATTTTTTGCACCCATTCGAGCGCTTCCGCTTTCGATATGACATTGCTTTCGATTGAATCGACGACCAAGTTTTTGGAACGGCGGATGAGCGCGCGCAGCTCCTCTTCTTGTTCGGGCGTCAAGTAACGGTTCCCGACTTTGAGATGCACGGAGACGAGCGGACTGTTTGGCGCAACGCCGGCGCGTTTGATGAGCCGCTCTTCGATTTCTTTCAACAAGTCCTCGTACGAACAGCGGTCATCCAACTGCAGCGTCAGCCCGTCTTTCGTCCCTTTAATCGTCACGTACTGCTGCTTTTGCTTTGCCACAACGTTCACCCCAACGAATAATTCTACAAAACGGGCCGTTTTTCCTCTTTTATTCTTCCTGCTCCGACCGGCGAATTTTTGCCATCCACCGTTCAAGCGGGTGCAAAAAGACGAGCAAAAACACGGCGTTTAACAGCAGCGTTGGCCATAAGCGGCGCCCCCAAAAGACGGCAAACGGCCAATCCGTCCGTCCGATCAACAGCTGGATGCCGTACACATAACTGTCAAGCACCGCGACAGCCAACAACGACAACAAAAAAAGAACGAGCCAGTTCTGGTGAAACCATCTCATCACTTTGCCCGCTCCATAGGCGATGAGCGCATAGGCAAACGCGTAAACGCCGAGCAGCTCCGTATAGACGCAATCATACAGAAACCCGAAAACAACCCCGTATCCCATCGCCCGCGTTCCGCCGAAGTGCACAGCCATCAGCACCAAAAAAATGAGAAAAAAGCGGGGAACAAAAAAATACCGGATGTATACATCGCCTTTCGGCCATACATCAACCAAAATGCTTTCACTGACAAAACATAACACCGCAAGGAAAGGGAGACGCCACTTATTCACTTTGCCTCCTCCTCTTCTTGCAGTGTTGCATCGATCGTCCGTTTCACAATCATAACGTCGTCCACATCGTACAAGTTGGCAAACGGCTTGACATAGATGACTTGCGTCAGCCCGTACTGATCCGGTTTGACTTCCGTCACTTCACCGATCGGCAATCCCTTTGGAAACACGCCGCCGAGGCCGGAAGTCAATACTTTTTGCTTCTCCTTCACTTTGGCGTCAATTGGAATTTCGCCAAGGATCAGTTCGCGTCGTTTGCTGTCATACCCTTCAATTAAGCCGAATACATTTTCGTTTCCTTGGACATACGCGGAAATGCGGTTGTTTTGGTCAAGCGCGCTTAACAGCTGCACAGTGGACGTAAATTGGGAAGCGTGCTGCACCTTGCCGACAAGCCCCGCTGGGGTGATGACGGCCATATCTTTTTTCACGCCGTGTTGCTCGCCTTTGTTGATGATGATCGTTTCCCGCCAACGATCCGGGTTCCGCCCGATCACCGTCGCCTGAATCGAAACAAAATCACGCAAGCTCTCTTTTTTATCGAGCAACGCGCGCAGCCGTTCGTTTTCTTGCCGCAGCGCCTCGACCTCGGTCTCAAGCGCCGCATATTCCTCAAGTCTTGCCTTCAGCAGTTCGTTTTCCTTATATGTACGGCGAAGATCGCTCACATTTTCAAAGAAGCCCGCGACTTGCTGGGCGGGCTTCCCAAACAGAAGCTGAACAAAACCGACCGTATCTTTTACAAACTGCTCCGGCCACGTCAATTCTTCGCGGCTGCGCAGGGAAAAGCCGATCAACATGACAAGGATGACGATGCTGACGAGCAAAAAAATGAGACGCTTATTCCCAAAAAGCTGTGGCATGCGTCACACCTTCTTACCGTCAGCGATGGTCTCTCGCCTTGTTTTTAAACAAGTCGATGTGGTCGAGCGCTTTCCCGGTGCCAATGGCCACGCAATCAAGCGGATTTTCCGCGACGATGACCGGCATGTCCGTCTCTTTGCTGATGACCTTGTCCAAGTTGCGCAACAAAGCGCCGCCGCCTGTCAGCACGATGCCGCGGTCCATAATGTCAGCCGCCAGCTCCGGCGGTGTTTTTTCGAGCGTGTTTTTCACCGACTCGACGATCGCATAGACCGTATCGTGCAGCGCCTCAGCCACTTCTTCGGCGCTGATTTCGATCGTTTTTGGCAGCCCAGTGAGCAAGTCGCGGCCGCGAATTTCCATGTTTCCGATTCCTTCCGGATTTCCGGCTGAGCCGATCTCGACTTTAATCGCCTCCGCCGTCCGTTCTCCGATCATCAAATTGTACGTTTTTCGGATGTATTGAATGATCGCCTCATCCATTTCATCGCCGGCGATGCGAATCGACTGGCTCGTCACGATGCCGCCGAGCGAAATCACGGCCACTTCAGTCGTACCGCCGCCGATGTCGACGACCATGCTCCCGGTCGGCTCCCACACCGGCAAATTGGCGCCGATCGCGGCCGCAAATGGTTCTTCAATCGTATAGGCATCGCGTGCTCCAGCCTGGCGAGTCGCATCGATGACCGCGCGCTCCTCCACGGCTGTGATGCCGTACGGCACGCATACCATCACATACGGCTTGCTGGCAAACAACCCTTTCGTTTTGACGGCCTTGCGAATGAAATATTTCATCATCGTCGCCGTCGTTTCATAATCGGCGATGACGCCGTCTTTCATCGGACGAAGCGCCACGATGTTGCCCGGCGTGCGCCCGATCATGTTTTTCGCTTCATTGCCGACGGCGACGATTTGCTTCGTGTCGCGCTGAATGGCGACAACCGACGGCTCGCGCAAAACGATCCCTTTTCCCTTCACATAAACGAGCGTATTCGCTGTTCCTAAATCAATCCCGAGATCTTTCGTCCCAATTCCAAACATATGATCGATCTTCCTTTCCGAAACGAAATGCATATGATTTTCTATTGACAACATGGATCAGATGTCAAGTCATTTATAAATTGTACAACACCGCCCGAACGGATTCGGAAAAACCCATAGTTGATATTATAACTGATTCGACAAAAAATGAGAACCGTCAGACATAGCCTTTTTCTTTCAAACTGATGAATTTTTGATCGCCGATGATGAGGTGATCCAAGAGCTCGATGCCGATGATGCGGCCGCATTCCGCGAGCCGTTTCGTCACATCGATGTCTTCGCGGCTTGGAGTCGGATCGCCAGAAGGGTGGTTATGCACACAAATGACTGAGGCGGCGGAACGTTTGATCGCCTCTTTAAACACTTCGCGCGGATGGACAATCGAGGCGTTTAAACTGCCGATGAACACCGTTTTGCGGTAGATGACTTGATTTTTCGTATTTAAATAAATGGCGACAAAATGTTCTTGCGATAAAAAGCGCATATCTTCCATGACGTATTTCGCTCCGTCTTCCGGGCAACGAATCACATAGCGGTCGGCGCAGCCGGACTGGTGGATGCGTCGGCCGAGCTCGAGCGCCGCCAAAATTTGCACGGCTTTCGTCGGCCCGATCCCTTTGATGTTCGTCATTTCTTCGACCGTTGCGTCTTTGAGCGACCTCAGCCCCTCAAAATGGCGAAGGAGACGCTGGGCGAGCTGCACGACCGACTCCTCCTTCGTGCCCGTGCGCAACAAAATGGCGATCAGTTCATGGTCGGATAAACTTTCTGGCCCTGATGACAGCAGCCGTTCACGCGGCCGGCTGTCTTTCGGCACATCGCGGATCATCCACGCCATCATACTCCCCCTTTTTTGTTTTGCTTCATCGAAAGATGGAGAGGCTTGAACCGCCCCTCGGTACGACAGCAGAATCCGTTTGCGGGGGCGTTCTTTTGCCAAAAAGCGCCAGACGGCGGCCGCCTGTGCTTTCATCTATGCCGGCGGCCACCCGAGCCGGCGCAATTCCCTCACCGTCCGCGACAGCGGCAGGCCGACGACCGTCAAATAGTCGCCTTCGATCCGTTTGACAAACAGGGCGGCGCGGCCTTGGATGCCATACGCCCCCGCCTTGTCCATCGGCTCCCCGGTCGCAATATAGGCGGCGATTTCCTCGTCTCCCAGCTCCCAAAACGTGACGGCTGTTTTTTCCGCAAACGATGTGATTGATCCATGAGGGAGTGCGATGGCGACGGCGGTCCATACGTCATGCGTTCGCCCGGACAAGAGCCGCAACATGGCGAATGCTTCTTCTTCCGTGCGCGGCTTCCCTAACAAGCGGCCATCGCACACCACGATTGTATCAGCGCCAAGAACGTACGCATCAGGGACAGACGGCGCCACCGCCTCAACTTTCCGGCGGGCAAGCAGTTGGACAGCTTCATCAGGGGGCGTTCCGGGGGCGATCGTCTCATCGGCTTGACTTTCTTGAACGTCAAACGGCCAACCGGCCAGCTCGAGGATCTGCCTGCGGCGTGGGGAGCGGGAAGCAAGCACGAACCGTGGAGGCATCGTTCATTCTCCTTTCGCTCGTTTCGGCTCGGAAGATTCATTTGTATCGTAGCAAATTTTGCGGTGAAAGGCAATTTTCTGTATAGATGCCATTTGAAGCATGAACCGTTGCAGCTTTTCCAAGTCATTTGAGCGACTGTGGGGCGGCCGAACAACGCCGCTTTCAGATTCATGTATGGGTCTGTGAAGCGGGAGGTTGTTCGGTCGTCCAAGCCACAGGCTTGCCTTCGACAGTCGAAAAATGGACAAACGGCTTTTCCGTCAAGGATATGTGAAACGTTTTCGTTGCCATCTATCTATAATAATTTGTTTTACATCCAGCCGGTCACTCGCCACGTTATATCATAGTCGACTTGTATGGAGATAAATGTAGAAACGAAAAAATCGGAAATTCTTTATTGCAACTTATATGCAATAGGCAAAAAAAAACGGGGCTCCTAGCTCCCTAGCGGCACCAATTTGATATAAGCGGCGAGCGCCTCGAGCAGCTGTTGCTGGGCTTTGGCCAACAGCGCTTCATCCCGTTGCTCTTTGTATGCGGCAAGGGCGACATACGCCTGCTTCAGCGCTTCAACATACCGCCCGACTGTTTTGTCGCTTGAAGCGTTGCTTTTTTCTAACGCGTCATACGCCTTTTGGAGCGCCTGCCAGTCATCTTCTCCTGCTTTCCTGCCGCCAAGCAAAGCCGCGGAGACCGCTGCCATGTTTTCATACAAAACCTCCCCTTTTTGGATGGCCTCCGACCGGCGCGCCGCCGCTTCGGCGGCAAACGACAGCTCTTTGACATACGTGCTTGGCACCCTTTGGCGGTATTGGTCGTTGACCGTCCGCAACGTTTCCTTATCCGCGCCGACGGCGATATAGAGCGCTGCCGGTTTTTGCCCCGCGACGACGACCGGCACGCCTGCTGTTTTGATCGATTCGGACGCCTGCTTGGCCGCCGCCGCATTCGAATAGACGCCAGCTTGAATGACCGCAATGGAAAACGGCGCTCGTACGACGCTTTCTCTTCCTTCTTCGCCCGCCGCTGTTTCAGGCTTTGTCAATTCCGTCATCGCTTCAGATGCCGGCGACGAAGCCAATTTTTCCTTCGGAATGATGCGCAGCACCGTCATGCCAAACGCCATGCCGACCAACGCAGCGACCAACGCGGCGGCGAGCAGCGACTTGGCTTGAGCCGGCAGCCGCCATGTCCGACGTCTGGCGCTTTTCTTTTGTTGCATCGCCTCGGAAACGGAAATGACCCGTTCATCCGCCTCAAGGGCGGCCGCCTCTTCCCAACCCGTCGTTTCAACATCTTCTCGAACTTGCCCATCCTCCACAACCCACAGGCCTGTTGATGGCTTGCCTGCGGATGGCCCGCCTTCTTGAAACGCGCTCACTTGGCGGCTGTCATCCGCCTCGTTTTTGGCTCGCTGTCCTTTCCCTAGATGGCTGTCCACCGGATATCCACCCGACTCCTCGGACGGCCGTCCTTCCGACGAACGCTCCACGGTAAATGGGCGGGGCTTGCCGTTGATATTCACCATAATGCGCATGCGCTGCTTGTCCATTTGGCCACCGTCCTTCTTCCTGCTTCGATTTCTTTCGCCTATCTTACCACAAACGGAAAAAAAAAGAACAAGACATTTGTCGTCTTGTCCCCGCTTCTGTTCTTCATTTTCCGACATCAACGGTTGCGAATCGCCTCGGTCCCCAGCGCTTCGACAGGAATCGGCTGCTCGCGCCCCTCATAGGTGCAAAGCTGCTTTGTCTCGCCTTTTAAGCAAACGGCATAATCGATCCCGCCGTCTTCCCGCTTCGTGGCAAGCACGTACGATGGATTCGTTTCCGGCGGCAATACATTTCCGGTAAACGGATCTTCGATTGGATCCAACAAACCGTTGCCCACCAATTCGCCATACAACAATATGGCAGAAGAACGGGCTGGCAAAAACTCCACTTTTTCCGCGCCGACATACAGCCGCGCCGCTTCATCCTATTTCGCGCAGGAGACTCCCACTTCAACGACCAAAGGGAGTAAGTGGGAGAGGAATGCGCGTTCCCCTTTTCTTTTGTGTATGATATAATAAAGGCGTGGAGAAAACCGTTTAATAAAGGCACTCCAATAACGGCTACTCGATGTATGGAGTTGGTTACAGGAAACGTTGTAACCGTAAAACATCGAGCGTAGATCCGT
>NZ_JAFWFM010000131.1:0-6826 GCF_017515625.1 Geobacillus sp. | reverse complement strand
CGTGGCCGCGAAGCGCACCCTAGGTCTGTAAGATATCCACAAAACTGAAAAAGGATGTAAGGGATTTTGTCGAAAAATATTTTTTGGACACCCCTGAGGGGCCGAAAAGCCTTGATAAATCAACATTTCTAGAGGGAGGGAGTTTATGGATAATACATGTATACATCAAGACAAATGCGGCAAACTAACGGTAAACAACCAAAAGAGAGGATGATGATCAATGAGACAGCCACAACAAAACGACAGCTTGGAGCAGCAACGAAAAAAACAACAGCCGGCAAAAAATATGGAAAAGCAACCGGGGTACGGAGATAAAAAATTAGAGGGTCCGAACTCCCCTGCAGAGTGAAGACGGCGGCGCAAAGATGAGACATTTGCTCGCATTGGCGCTGAAGTATTTGCTGACGGCTACCGTGATGTTCGCCATTTTGCCGTTGTTTTTGCGCATATCGTCCGCGGAACTATTATGGTTCAGCCTTTGGCTGACGCTAGTCGCCTACGCGCTCGGCGATTTGTATGTCTTGCCGCGCCTCGGCAACGTCTCGGCGACGATCGCCGATTTCGGCCTAGTGTTTGTCGCTACTTGGATCGGCGTTGGCGCGTTTTATGACGGTGCAGGGGGCGCTATGATCAATGCAGCCTTTTTCTCGGCCTTGCTTGCCGCATTAGGGGAGCTGTTGTTTCATGGCTATGTGTTGCGTTTTGTCATCGGCCAACATGGCGAGGAAGGGGTGCCGCTGATCGGCCGCCAGTGGCAGACGGAAGCGGCGGAAGAGTTTGACATCCGCACCGCCCGCCCCGATGGCCGCGAAGACGAACGGGTGGACGACGAAGACCGGCCGAAGCAAGAACCGCCCAACCCCCCGATTTTGTAGGCGAGGAGGCCGCCTAGCGCAAAACGCCATCGAACGGCGGCTCTTGGCTGCACAACCGCCTGCGGCCGAAACAAGCGGCCGCGCAAAACGACGAAAAGGGTGCCCATTTCGTGGCAGGCACCCTTTTCTATGCGCCGAGCCGCGGGCAAGCGATCCCCTAACGCTCCGGCCGCTTCAAAGACAGAAGCGTCTGTTTCAGTTCCGCTTCCATGGCCGCCAGTTCGCGTTCGGCCTGCTGCCGTTTCAAACGGCCTTCCGCTTGAATTTTCAACGTCTCCTCAAGCGTGGCGATCAAGTTTTCTTGCGTCCGCTTCAGCGTTTCGATGTCGACCAAGCCGCGCTCATTTTCCTTGGCGATTGCGATGCTGTTCGTTTTTAACAGCTCGGAGTTGCGCAACAGCAGCTCATTCGTCGTTTCAGCAACTTGTTTTTGCGCCTCCGCCGCTTTTTGTTGTCGAAACAGCGTCAACGCGATGACGACTTGGTTTTTCCAAAGCGGAATCGCGTTTAAAATCGATGACTGGATGCGCTCGACGAGCGTCTCGTTCATATGCTGAATCATGCGGATTTGCGGCGCGGTCTGGATCGTCACTTGCCGGCTGAGCTTTAAGTCGTGCACCCGCTTTTCCAGCCGGTCGGCAAACTGGCGCAAATCTTGCACCTCTTGCCAAGCCATTTGGTCGCCGGAGCGCTCGGCGGCCGCTTGCTTTTCCGGGATCGTTTTCGTCCGCAGCTCCTCCAGCTTGTATTCCGCGGCCGCAATATAAATATTGAGCGCCTCAAAATACTCTTTATTTTTCTCGTAAAGCGTCTCGAGCATCATGATGTCGCGAAACAACAAATGCCGGTGTTTTTCCAGCTGGTCGGCGATTTTGTCGATTTCAACGCCGATTTTTTGATATTTCGCCACCATCCCTTGCAGCGGCTTGGCCACTGTGCCAAACAAGCGGGACAAAAACCCTTTTTTCGCCGTCATTAAATCATCGGGATTGACTTCCTTAATTTTCGCCATCAGCTCGCTGATCACTTCACCGACCGGACCGGCGTCTTTCGTCTGCACATGATGCAAAATCGCATGGGAAAACTTGGACAGCTCAGCTTGCGCCGCCACCCCGTATTGCAAAATGGCCTGGTGGTTGGCCGGATCGATTTGTCGGGCCAGCGCCAATGCTTTTTCCCGATGCTCCGGTTTGAGCGCATCGAGTGCGTTAGCCGTCGTTTCCCCTTCTTCAAGCTGGGGGGCGGCCGGCGGGGAAAACGGCTGGGCCAGCAGATCGTCAAGTATGCTTGTCCGTTTCCGTTCATGAAGCTGTTCGAGTGACTCCATCTCATGATTCCGTTCGTCCACCGTCATTCTCCTTTCTTTGACAACGGCAAATGAAGCCAGGCCGATGATTGATGCAACGACTGCTCAAGCATTTTTGCTCCGGTGTGCAGCGACCAAACGTCGTTTGATAACACTTCGAGCAGCTGCCGCTCCGCCGCTTCGGTCAGCTCGCCAAGCAACCGCTCCGTTTGTTGCAGCGCCGCGGCCATTTCCGCATTTTGCACCGGCTGCTGCGACAAGTATACGTATTTTTCCACCATTTCCACCGCCGTCGGCCACTCATTTAAGAAAAACGGCTGGGCGAGGCGAAGCTGGTGCGGCTGCTGCTCGACCGCGCGAATGATCCGATCGACGATGGCACTCAATCGGGAAACGGTTTGCCACATCGCCACCGAACGAAGCCGATAGCGGGCCCGGCGCAGCCGCTTCCATAACGCGCGCGCCTCGCCAAGCTGGCTGCGAACGTATGCCTGCTCCTCGGTCGGTACGTCAGCTGCCAAACGGCGATGCCGCCTTTTCATCACAGCGGACACCCCCCACATCGCTCCCATTCCTGATAAAAGCGAGGCCAGGACGTGAAAATCGGCGGCAATAAATACCGTAACTGCAACGATGATCCCAATGTTCCATGAAACGAACCAACGCCATATCGTGCGAAGCAGTTGCTTCATTGTCCATCCCTTTCTTCATCTTTTCTTCCATTATAACATGTCCACGCCATGATACGTACAAGCGCCCAAAGAAGTTTCATCACCAACTAGACGGCGCGCATAGGACAATGGCCGCTTTGAATAAGCTATAGTGAAACCATCGAAAGGAGAAATGGGGATGAATTCGATCGACTGGCAATTTGCCTCCTTTGTCGTGATCTCGCTGTTGAAGGAATATTGGTGCTATGTCGGCCTGCCGCGCGTCTACTATTGGCAAGCGGCGGACGAGGATCAAAAAGCTGCCTAATGGTGGAAGGAGGGAATGAAATGCAGTCATGGCATCGTCCCGCTCCCCCTGTCGCTTCTCGCCCCACACTGACCATCACTGGCCAAGGAACCGTCATCGCCAAACCGGATACCGTCCTCATCGCAATCGGCGTTCATACAGAACATCACAACATCCAAGAAGCCCTGACTGACAATGCCAAACGCACCAATGCCGTCACCGAAGCATTAAAGGCGCTTGACATTCCAATAGAAGACATTGAAACGACATCGTTTTCCATCCGGCCAACATACGAACATCATAACGGAACAACCGCTTTATCTGGCTATGAAGTCGAACATTGGCTGGAAATCACCGTCCGCGATCCTAAAAAAGCCGGCGCCATTTACGAGGCGGCCGTTGCCCGTGGAGCAAACCTCGCCCGCGGCTTGGAATTCCGTCTAGCAAACGAACAAGCCTATTACCAGCAAGCGTTGGCATTGGCCGTGAAACACGCCAAAGAAAAAGCGCTGGCCATCGCCCGCGCTCTCAGCTTGCCTCTTTATGACACGCCGATTGAACTGAAAGAACAGTCATCGCCTCGGCCGGCGCCATACAATCCGGCTGTTCTCAGCATTTCCTCATCAGCGCCGCCTGTACAGACGCAAGATGTTGTCATTACCGCCGTCGTGGAAGCGGTATTTGCTTATTCGTTCATTTCGTGATATCGACCTCATGGACGCGGGCGCCGCCAAACAGCTCAACGCGGATGGTTTTCTTTTTCCCATTCGAATGGACAATGGTTACAGTGTACGCGCCCGGCAAATACGGGCCGATTTTTTTGACAAATGGGTCTTTCGTCGCCTCCTCTTCCGCTTTCACCCCATTGACGACAAGCGACGCCTCCGGATCATCGACGCGGACATGGAGAAAATAGAGGGCTGGCTCAAACACATACCGATCCTCAAACACATGAATCGTAAACACCGGCGGGCGGGACGTCAATCCTTTAATATACACGTGCCCCCCCTCACGCTGGCGGTCGAACTCCTGATCGAGCGCTTCGTACGCCTCAGAATGCTGTTCAAAATAGGCGAATAACGGCGTGAGCGTTTTCTCATTAATGGGCACCGTTTCATCGGTCGTTCTCAGCATCGTTTGCAAGGCAGCCGCATCGCGGTCTTCGATCGCTTCTTTCAACCGCGTGATGGCCAACTCTCGGCTCGCTGCCGTCTTTAATGTTCCGTACCCGCTCCAAACGAGCGTGCCCGCCCCCCATGCGACAGCGACCGCCAAAAGAAGCCAGCCGATGAAACGGTATTGTTTTTTTCTCTTTTCTCGGGACAATAGGCGCTTTTGATGCCGTTTCTCATAACGCGCTAACGCCGCCGCGCCGTCTTGTCCGCCGCGGTTGTCCGCTTCCCCCCCGTTTATGTTCGTTTCCCACCGTTGCAGTTTCATGATG
Organism: Geobacillus sp.; assembly: GCF_017515625.1. Lineage (NCBI taxonomy): Bacteria > Bacillati > Bacillota > Bacilli > Caryophanales > Anoxybacillaceae > Geobacillus > Geobacillus sp. The sequence goes on along the minus strand of NZ_JAFWFM010000131.1, from coordinate 2,244 downwards.
GCTTCCCCTCTCCTTCTCTCTGTCTAGTTCCACTTTATGTCAGAGACAGGGAATATATGTTACACGAACAACGACACGCTTTTTATTATACCGGGGAACACAAAAAAACGGGTAGCCATTTGCATAGCCCCCGTCATTGGGAAAGGGAAATGTCCGGCCGCTCTGTTTGCTGCCTGGCCTGGTGAAACATCCATGCATAGAGCGCCGCGCTGGCGAGCGCCAGCATTCCAAGGCCAACAAACGTCCATGTATAGCCGACCCACGTCGCGGCTGCAAGCGACATCGGCGCCACCATCCGCCCGATCGTAAAGCGGAGGCTAGCGGCGGCAAAATATTGGCCGCGCATGTCTTCAGGTGCCAGCCTGGATACAAATGACTGCTGCAGACCGGCCGTCATCAGCTCGGCCAAGGTGAACAGCACCATGACCGCCGCAAATCCGAAAAACGACGATGTTTGGCTAAACAGCCACATTGTGATGCCATATAAAACAGCCGAGCCGATAAACGCCCACCGCTCCGAAAAACGCGCCATCTGCCGCGTCATCATGACCGTGCACAGCGCCACAAGCAGCCCGTTTTCCGCAATAAGCAGGCCAAAAGCATTGGCGCCGTCCACCGTCCAGCCAGCCCATAACGTTTCTTTATGAAGCGTCTCTTTCATATAGACCGGAAGCAACAAATCAAGCTGCATAAACGTCTGTGCGACAAGCACCCCGGCTATAATAAACAAGAAAAAGGTGCGGTCGCGGACAATGACGGCATACTGTCCTATTTGTTCCCGCCAAAACCGCAGCCACGGCACGGTTCGCCGCCCTCCCGCCGAATGCGGGGCTGTTTCGCGCAGCCGTCTGGCCAACACAGCCGCCATCGTTAAACAGGAGCACGCCGCCAAAAGCAGCAGCCAAAACAGGTGATCAGCATAAAACAGCCCGCCGACCGTCGGGCCAATCACGACCGAAATATTCACCGACGTATAAAACACCGCGAACACGTAGCTCCGGTCTTTTTCTGGCACGATGTCAGCAACCATCGCCTGGCTCGCCGGCCAATAAAAGGCGACGCAAATGCCGGCAAACGTAAAACAAAGAAAACCGACAAGTGGCGACGACCACCATGGGGAACTGGCCAAGGCAAAGACGAAAAACGCCGCCCCCTGCCCGTAAGCGGATAACACCATCATTCGCTTGCGCCCGAACACATCGGCGCAATAGCCACCCATCAAATTGGCGACCACGGAAAACAATTGCGACACAATCAATAACATACTGGCTGTTTCTTTGCCAAACGAGTCTGCAAAATAGATGGCCATAAACGGAAAAAACATCCAAAAAGTCGTATTCATCAGCGCCTCGCCATACAGGCGGGCTTTTAAGTTGTGATCCCAATCGCGTATTCGCATTGGTGTCTCCCCCGCGATCTTCTCATTTTTTACAGCCTGTTGACCATTATAGCATAGTTTCCCAAGTTGTTAGCGAAATATTTTTGTACAAAAAAACCCTGCCCATCTGCATGATGGGCAGGATCACCGTCAACCATCCGCCTTACTTGCGGATAAATTGTTGCGTCCAAATATAGCCGTTTTCTTCAAAACCAACGCCGATATGCGTAAAGTTTTTGTTCAAAATGTTCGCCCGGTGGCCTTCACTGTTCATCCACGCATTGACGACTTCTTGCGGGGTGCGTTGGCCTTTGGCGATGTTTTCCCCGGCGGCTGTGTACGAAATGCCGAATTTTTTCATCATCTCAAACGGGGAGCCGTACGTCGGGCTGTTGTGCGAGAAGTAGTTGTGGACCGCCATATCGCGCGATTTTTCGCGGGCGACTTTGCTGAGAGCTAAGTCGACTTGAAGCGGCGGCAAACCGTATTTTGCCCGTTCTTTGTTCGTCAGTTCTACGACTTGTTGCTCATAAGCGTTCAAGCCGGTTGTTTTTTGTGTCGTTGTTGTTGGCGCTGTTGCCGGTTTTTTCGCTGGCGCTTGCGTATTGGCTGCCGGTTTTGCAGCCGCCGGCTGTTTGACCGCTGCCGGAGCTTGCGGTTTCGCTGCGGCCGGCTGTTTCACTGCCGGTTGCTGCACGGCCGGTTTCGCCGGTTGGAACGACACAAACGGGAAGTATTGTTTCAACCATTTCTCGAAATCTTGAATGTTAGTGCTTGTATATTTTACTTGATACACGTTCGCTGTCGGACACGTCACCCCTGCCGCTTCCGTTTTCGTCGTTGCCGCAAACGAAGCGCCGACAAGT
>NZ_JAFWFM010000130.1:0-3744 GCF_017515625.1 Geobacillus sp. | reverse complement strand
TTGGCGTCGTGTTTCGTCGGCAGGTTGTCATCAAGTTCTTTCGACCGGCACACATGCGCCGGGTTGACCATGACCAACGGGATCCCGTGCTCCTCGAGGAAGTAGGCCAGGTTCAACCAGTAGTGCCCGGTCGGCTCCACGGCGACGATCACCTCTGACTTCCCAAACGCTTGCATCGCCTCCTGAATCGCTTTATACAGCTGCTGAAACCCCTCTTTCGACTGGAAGATCGGGAACGATTTGCGAAGCACGCGCCCCCGGTCATCCACGAAGCAGGCGTAGTGGGTTCGTTTCGCGATATCAATACCCACGACAAGCGTTTGTTCGGTTACTTGATCAATTTTATAGTTTTGTGTACAATTCATCTGAAGTCCTCCTTGGTATGGTGAGTGATGTGGTTGACACCCCTGTATCATACCAAGAGGGCTTTTTTTGATCAAGTCCCCGGAAAAGCTCCTAACGGGAATGCTCCTTATACCTTCTTTTCCAGCAAAACAAAAAATCCTCCTTAAAAAGCGGTGCTTTTTAAGGAGGGATCCATCACCACGGCAACTTCGTCTCTCCCATCAGGAACCGATCGACTTCACGAGCCGCCCCTCGGCCTTCATGGATGGCCCAGACAATTAAGCTTTGGCCGCGGCGGGCGTCGCCGGCGGCAAACACGCCCTCGATGTTTGTTGTATATTTGCCGTATGGGGCTTTCACTTTGTAGTTGATCGTTTCAACACCAAACTGCTTCAACAACGGCTGCTCTGGCCCTTCAAACCCGATGGCGATAAAAACCAAATCACACGGCCATACTTGTTCCGTCCCCGGAATTTCTTTAAAGATCGCTTTGCCGTTTTCATCAATGATTTTTTCCGTTTGAATCGTATGCAGCTCTTTCACGCGGCCGTGCTCGTCGCCTACGATTTTTTTCGTTTGAATGCAATATTGACGCGGGTCTGCCCCAAATTTCGCCTTCGCTTCCTCATACGCATAATCAAGCGTGAAAACGAGCGGATATTGCGGCCAAGGGTTATTGTCTGGGCGCTTGTCCGGCAAAGCCGGGTGTTTGCCGAACTGGACGACGCTTTTGCAGCCTTGGCGCAGCGCGGTCGCCACGCAGTCGGCGCCCGTATCGCCGCCGCCGATCACAATGACATGTTTGTCTTTGGCATCAATAAACTGGCCATCGGCAAAGTTGGAATCCAATAAACTTTTCGTCACGCCGGTCAAATAATCCATCGCAAAATGGACGCCCTCCAGCTCCCGGCCTTCAATGGCCAAATCGCGCTGCTTTTGCGCACCGATGCACAAGACGACGGCGTCGTACTGAGCACGCAGTTCGTCAGCCGTAATATCTTTGCCGACTTCGGTGTTCGTAATAAACGTGATACCTTCCTCTTCGAGCAGACGCACCCGCCGCTCGACCACTTCTTTTTCCAACTTCATATTCGGAATGCCGTACATCAATAAGCCGCCGATGCGGTCAGCCCGCTCATACACCGTCACCGAATGGCCAGCTTGGTTAAGTTGGTCGGCACAGGCGAGCCCAGCCGGGCCAGAGCCGACGATGGCCACTTTTTTCCCTGTTCTTGTTTTCGGAATGCGCGGTTTCACCCATCCCTCGGCAAACCCTTTATCAATAATAGCCCGTTCAATCCCTTTAATGGCAACCGCCGGGTCGGAAATCGCCACCGTGCATGACCCCTCGCACGGCGCTGGACAGACGCGGCCGGTGAATTCCGGGAAGTTGTTCGTTTTCAACAAACGATCAAGCGCTTCTTTCCAGCGGCCTCGGTACACCAAATCGTTCCATTCCGGGATCAAGTTGTGCACCGGACACCCCGAAGTCAGGCCGTTTAGCTCCAATCCCATATGACAAAACGGCGTGCCACAGTCCATACAGCGGGCACCTTGGCGGGCCAGCACGTCTTCGGAAAACGGCTGCGTGTATTCTTTCCAATCATCAAGACGGGAAAGCGGATCGCGCTTTTTCTCTTCCTCGCGTGCATATTCCATAAATCCTGTTGCTTTTCCCACGATGGTTCCCCTCCTTCTTTCCGTACGTATCCTCTCTTCTCTCATGCGGCCTTCCCGCCTGTTGGCCGATCAAAAAGCGGGCCCCGCGAAGCCGCGGAGCCGAAGCGGCGTCGTCACTTCGCGGCCAATCGCAAGCCACAGCGTTACTTCGCCACCGCTTGCAGCTGATGGACGCCGCCGACAGCCGCTTTTTTCTGTTTTGCCACCGTTTCAAACGCCGCCATGACAGCTTCTTCGTGCGAAAGCCCGGACTGTTCGAGCGTTTCGATCGTCTCAATCATCAGTTTGTAATTGCGTGGAATAACTTTGACGAAGCGGCGGACGTAATCGTCCCACTCGTCGAGCACCAATGCAGCCCGCGGGCTTCCTGTATAGCGGTAATGGTTTTCGATCATCCGGCGCACGTCGCGAATTTCTTCCTCGTCTTCGAGCCGCTCAAATGAGACGAGCTCAAGGTTGGCTGTTTGCTGCCAGCTGTCTTCATCGGCAAGAACGTAAGCGATCCCACCGGACATGCCGGCGGCGAAGTTTTTGCCAACCGAACCGAGGATGACAACGCGGCCGCCGGTCATATATTCACAGCCGTGGTCGCCGACGCCTTCGACAACAGCATGGACGCCGCTGTTGCGGACGCAGAACCGCTCCCCAGCGCGGCCGCGAATGTACGCTTCGCCGCTTGTAGCCCCGTAAAACGCCACGTTGCCAATGATGACGTTGTCAGCCGCGGCAAACGGCGCCTCATGCGGCGGACGGACGATCACTTTGCCGCCGGAAAGCCCTTTGCCGACGTAATCATTCGCGTCGCCGACGAGCTCAAGCGTCATCCCTTTCGGCACAAACGCTGCAAAGCTTTGCCCAGCCGATCCGGTGAAATGGAGGCGGATCGTATCATCCGGCAGCCCTTCCTCGCCGTAGCGCTTCGAGATTTCGCTTCCTGTCATCGCCCCGACCGTGCGGTGGACGTTGCGGATGGCGAGGTGAAGTTCGACCGGCTCCTGCCGCTCAAGCGCTGGCTGCACCGCCGGTAAAATTTCCGTATAGTCGAGCGTCTCTTCCATTCGATGGTTTTGCCCTTTGCTGCCTGTGCGCGGGCCATCGACTTGATACAAGAGACGGGACAAGTCAAGATGTTTCGCTTTCCAATGCGCTTTCGCCCGTTCGCTCACTTTTAAGACGTCAACGCGGCCGACCATTTCGTCGATCGTGCGGAATCCGAGTTCCGCCATCATTTCCCGCACTTCCTGAGCGACGAAATACATGAAATTGACGACATGATCCGGCTCGCCGGTAAATTTCTTGCGCAGTTCCGGATTTTGCGTCGCCACGCCGACCGGACACGTATCCAAATGGCAGACGCGCATCATGACACAGCCTAAAACGACGAGCGGTGCCGTCGCAAATCCGAATTCTTCGGCCCCAAACAGCGCCGCCATCACAACGTCACGGCCGGTCATCAATTTGCCGTCGGTTTCTAGAACGACGCGGTCGCGCAACCCATTGAGCATGAGCGTCTGATGCGTTTCCACCAAACCAAGCTCCCACGGCAAGCCGGCATGCTTGATGCTCGTTTTCGGCGACGCACCCGTGCCGCCGTCATAGCCGCTGATGACAATGACATCGGCGTTCCCTTTCGCCACGCCAGCGGCGATTGTGCCGACGCTGGCTTTGGCGACGAGCTTGACGCTGATGCGCGCGTCTTTGTTGGCGTTTTTCAAATCG
>NZ_JAFWFM010000129.1:0-35091 GCF_017515625.1 Geobacillus sp. | reverse complement strand
TGCATCAAATTCGGGAGTGTGGTATGCTTGTTCATAGAGAGCACCTCCTGGGTTTGTTTGTGTCGTTACTCACATTCTACAGGAAAGGTGCTCTTTTTTCTATACCCTTTGGATTTTATTGGATAATCAACACGCCTGACAAGGTACATAAAAAGAAGGATATTGTAGAAAAATATTCATTGACAGCAATAAAAACACGCTGATATAATTTTTATTTTTTTTGACTTTGAAGACCATCTTTGTTATAATTGCAAATAGTGAGGTGGATGACGAATGCCAAAAACTTTATCCGATATTAAAAAAGCGCTGGACTCTAATATCGGGAGACGTTTAACGTTGCGGGCCAACGGCGGACGCAGAAAAATGATCGAGCGTTGCGGCATTTTGGCGGAGACTTACCCATCGGTATTTGTCATTGAACTGGATCAAAAAGAAAACTCGTTTGAACGTGTATCGTTCAGCTACGCCGACGTGTTGACAGAGACCGTAAAGCTGACGTTTTGGGACGATGAGCAAGCAGGGGGGCAGTAGACAAATTTGTTTGCTGCTTTTTGTTTTGTCATAAATAGGCGGACATAAAGCCGCCTTCCCCACTTCATACTAAAACTGCCGCAGCCGCCTTTCATCTGCCCCATGACCAGGCGAGTCAGCCGGCTGTTGCGCCGGCGGGTTGCACAACGTTTCGCGCCTTAACGCCAACGAACATGGAAAGGGGTTGCTGACATTGGGTCGACGCCGCGGGGTTATGTCGCAACGCTTAAAAGAAGAGCTGGCAAAAGAGCTGGGCTTTTACGATGTCGTGCAGCGTGAAGGGTGGGGAGCCATCCGCGCGAAAGACGCAGGAAATATGGTAAGATTGGCGATTGAACGGGCGGAACGGCAGCTGGCCGGAAAAACGGAATAGCGCCGGCGGCGATGGCGCGCTGCGGCAAGGGTGCCCTAGCAGGGGCGCCCTTTTTACATATATCGTTTGGCGACGGCACCAGGACATGTTAATATGGTAAAATGGGTTGATGAAAAAAGCACGAATGTCACGCGGGAAAACGCTGAAAATAGGAAACAACGGGCGGATAGGCGGCTGGCCAGAAGCCGTTTATCATCAATGTGCGTGGAAGTAGGTGAAGATGAGTGAGGCTGTCGATCAAAGCGCCGGCAAAAATTAATTTATCACTTGATGTTCTTTATAAACGCCCCGATGGTTACCATGAAGTGAAAATGGTGATGACGACGATCGATTTGGCGGACCGCATTGAGCTTATTCCGCTGCCTGAGGAGGATGTGATCCGCATTGTGTCGCAAAACCGCTTTGTGCCGGATGATTGCCGCAATTTGGCGTACCAGGCGGCGAAACTGATGAAGGAGACGTTTTCGATCCGCCAAGGGGTGGCCATTTCGATTGCGAAGCATATTCCGGTGGCGGCCGGCCTGGCAGGGGGAAGCAGCGACGCGGCCGCAACGTTGCGCGGGCTCAACAAGCTTTGGCAGCTCGGATTGACCGTCCGGGAATTGGCTGAGCTTGGTGCGCAAATCGGCTCGGATGTTGCGTTTTGCGTCTACGGCGGAACAGCTGTGGCGACCGGGCGCGGCGAAATCATCACCCCCATCCCGTCGCCGCCGCCATGCTGGGTGGTGTTGGCCAAGCCCCCAATTGGCGTGTCGACGGCCGATGTGTACCGAAATTTGCAGCTTGAGCATGTCTGCCATCCGGATGTCGATGCAATGGTGAAAGCGATCGAACGGCAAGATTATGAGGGCATTTGCCGGTTGGTCGGCAACGTGTTGGAGGAAGTGACCTTAAAAAAATATCCGGAAGTTGCGCATATTAAAGAGCAAATGAAACGGTTCGGAGCTGATGCGGTGCTGATGAGCGGAAGCGGGCCGACAGTGTTTGGGCTGATCGAGCATGATTCGAGAATGCAGCGGGTGTATAACGGACTGCGGGGCTTTTGCGATCAAGTGTTTGCGGTCAGGCTGTTGGGGGAGCGGCATTCGCTTGATTAAACACGTACATTTTTGTTAAAATAAATTTATAACATTCGGTTTTAGGAGGTCGGCTATGAAGCTTAGGCGAAGCGGCCGTTTAGTCGATATGACGCATTATCTTCTCGAACGGCCACATCAGCTCATTCCGCTGACGTTTTTTGCCGATCGGTACGAATCGGCCAAATCATCGATCAGCGAAGACTTGACGATTATTAAACAAACGTTTGAGCGGCAAGGAATCGGGACGGTTCGGACGCTGCCCGGCGCGGCCGGCGGCGTGCAATACATTCCGAAAATGGCTGCCGGGGAGGCGGAGGAAGTGATCGCCTATTTGTGCGAGCAATTGTCGCGCCCGGACCGGCTTCTTCCCGGCGGATATTTGTATATGACCGACATTCTTGGCGACCCCCGTATTATGAACAAAATCGGCCGCCTTTATGCGTCGATGTTTGCCGACCGTCCGGTGGATGTTGTTATGACCATTGCCACCAATGGAATTCCGATCGCATATGCGATCGCCAATTTTTTGTATGTGCCGGTTGTGATTGTCCGCCATGACAATAAAGTGACGGAAGGGCCGATGGTGAGCATCAACTACGTATCCGGCTCGTCCAAACGCATCCAAACAATGGTTTTGTCGAAGCGCAGCCTGGCGGAGGGAGCCAACGTGCTGATTGTCGATGACTTCATGAAAGCGGGCGGCACGATCAACGGTATGGTCAGCTTATTGCAAGAGTTTAACGGCAACGTCTCCGGCATCGGTGTGCTCGTTGAGTCTGAGGAAGCAAAAGAGCGGCTTGTCGACGAGTACATCTCGCTCGTCAAACTGTTGGCGGTGGACGTGAAAGAAAAGCGGATCGCCGTCAAGGAAGGCAATTACAAAGCGTTTTTTTAGGCAGCCTGCTGCCTGATTATAAAACTTTAGAAAGGGGATTTCTTTCAATGAAAAAAGTGGAAACGACCAATGCGCCGCAAGCGATCGGCCCGTATTCACAAGCGATCATCGTCAACAATATGGTTTACAGCTCTGGGCAAATTCCGCTCACTCCAGAGGGGGAAATGGTAAAAGGCGACATTCAGGCGCAGACGCATCAAGTGTTTCAAAATTTGAAAGCAGTGCTGGAAGCCGCCGGCGCCTCACTCGACACAGTCGTGAAAACAACCGTTTTTTTAAAAAGCATGGATGATTTTGCGGCCATGAACGAAGTGTACAGTCAATATTTCCCGAACCATAAACCAGCGCGCTCATGCGTTGAGGTGGCTCGGCTGCCGAAAGACGCCCTAGTTGAAATCGAAGTCGTTGCCCTCGTGCGATAAAGAGGGGCGCATCCATCTTTTCCCTTGCTGAAATTTAGAAAAAATTTTTTGAAAAAGGAAGGAAATTGCCGAAAGGCGTGGAATTAATTACATCGAGTCTTATATAGGGGAAAAGGTGGTGAACATAATGGAAGTGACAGACGTAAGATTACGCCGCGTCAACACCGAAGGACGGATGAAAGCGATCGCCTCCATTACGTTGGACAATGAGTTCGTTGTCCATGACATCCGCGTCATTGACGGGAATAACGGCTTGTTTGTCGCGATGCCAAGCAAGCGTACACCGGACGGGGAGTTCCGCGATATCGCGCATCCGATCAACTCCGCTACGCGCGGAAAAATTCAAGAGGCGATCTTAGCTGAGTACCACCGCCTCGGGAAGCTGGAAGAAGAACTTGAAGAAGCGGGCGCTTCGTAAACATATGAAAGGGGGCTTAGGTGAAATTCACCAAGCTCCTTATTTTTTGCCATCCGCATTGTTTCCTTGAAAAGTGCTGTTGATTCATATATATTCAATTATGGGCGAACTACTCCCACTTCGCTTTGCTTGAAGTGGGAGCTTCTCAGTTCCATGACGAAAGCCATTCTTTCGTCTCCCTGAGCGTCACTTCGGGTCGTCCCAACCCTGGTTCGACGATTTGGGGTTTTTTCGCGCCTTTGAATATGGTACGCATGGAAGGCTTCGCTTGTTTTCGCATTGAATGTTCTCCATGCAACCCGCTATATCTAGTTTACAAAGAACATGATATACATTGATTTGATTATGTGTTTTGGCTGATGCCACCGGCATTCCCCCGCTGGTCGTGGGGCTTCGTCTTTCACGCGCTTGAAGTGGGGGGATCTTCTCTTGGGACTATGATTAAAAGGATAATTGGAGGCTTTTCACATGAAGCGATATGCGGTCGTTTTGGCGGCCGGACAAGGAACGCGGATGAAGTCGAAGCAGTATAAGGTGCTTCATCCCGTTTGCGGCAAGCCAATGGTTCAGCACGTCATGGATCAAGTATCCAAACTTGGGGTGGAAAAAACCGTCACGGTCGTTGGATTTGGGGCGGAGCAGGTGAAAGAGCAGCTTGGCGCCCAATGCGAGTACGCATTGCAAGAGGAACAGCTTGGGACGGCGCATGCGGTGATGCAGGCAGCCCCATATTTGCAAGGTCTCGAAGGGGTGACGATCGTCGTCTGCGGAGACACGCCGCTCATCACCGCTGAGACGATGAAGGCGCTCGTCGAGCACCATTTGGCCGCCAAAGCGAAGGCGACGGTATTGACAGCCATCGCTGACGACCCGGCTGGATATGGCCGCATCGTCCGCAACAGTGCCGGCGGCGTTGAAAAAATTGTTGAACATAAAGATGCGAATGAAGAGGAACGGGCTATTCGCGAGATTAACACTGGAACGTATTGCTTTGACAACCAAACATTGTTTCAAGCGCTTACAAACGTGACAAACAACAACGCCCAAGGGGAATATTATTTAACCGACGTGATTGAAATTATCAAAGCGGGCGGCGGCACAGTATCCGCTTATCAGGCGCCGTCATTTGAGGAAACGATCGGGGTCAATGACCGCATCGCCCTTGCCGAGGCGGAGCGGATCATGCGCGAGCGCATTTGCCGCCGGCATATGGAAAACGGGGTTACGATCATCGACCCGGGCTGCACGTATATTTCCGCCGACGCGACGATTGGCCGCGATACGGTCATTTATCCCGGCACAGTCATCGAAGGCGAAACAGTGATCGGCGAGGATTGCACGATTGGACCGCATGCGGAAATTAAAAACTGTCATATCGGCCACCGCACGTCCATCCGCCATTCGGTCGCCCATGACAGCGAGATCGGCAACGATGTCACGATCGGCCCGTTCGCCCATATCCGTCCGCTGTCGAAAATTGATGACGAGGTGCGGATCGGCAATTTTGTCGAGGTGAAAAAATCGACGTTCGGCAAAGGAAGCAAAGCCTCGCATTTAAGCTATATCGGCGACGCGCAAGTCGGCGCCGATGTCAACCTTGGTTGCGGGTCGATTACCGTCAACTATGATGGCGTGCATAAGTATATGACCAAAATTGAAGACGGGGCGTTTATCGGCTGCAACGTCAACTTGATTGCCCCGGTTACGGTCGGCCGGGGCGCTTACGTCGCCGCCGGATCGACGATCACCGACGACGTTCCCGGCCGCGCCCTCGCCATCGCCCGCGCCCGGCAAGTCAATAAAGAACATTATGTTGATCGCCTGCCAGGCAAGAAAAAATCTTAATGGAGGTTTATCATGTCTGAATGCCAGCACCAACTAAAGTTGTTCGCCCTTAACTCGAACATGAGGCTAGCGAAAGAAATTGCGGAAGTCATGGGGATCGAGCTTAGCAAATGTTCCGTTTCCCGCTTTAGCGACGGGGAGATCCAAATTAACATTGAGGAAAGCATCCGCGGCGACGATGTATTTGTCATTCAATCGACGAGCGTCCCGGTCAATGAGCATTTAATGGAGCTGCTCATTATGATCGATGCGTTAAAGCGGGCGTCAGCGCGTACGATCAATATCGTCATCCCGTATTACGGCTATGCCCGCCAAGACCGGAAAGCGCGGGCGCGCGAGCCGATCACGGCCAAGCTGGTGGCGAACTTGCTTGAGACGGCCGGGGCGTCGCGCGTCATTACGCTTGATTTGCATGCCCCGCAAATCCAAGGGTTTTTTGATATCCCGATCGATCATCTAATGGGCGTGCCGATTTTGGCTGATTATTTTAAAAGCAAACAGTTGGATGACATTGTCGTTGTGTCCCCGGATCACGGCGGCGTAACGCGGGCGCGCAAACTCGCCGACCGTCTGAAAGCGCCATTGGCGATCATCGACAAACGCCGGCCGCGCCCGAACGCGGTGGAAGTGATGAACATTATTGGGCAAGTGAGCGGGAAAACGGCCATTTTGATTGACGACATTATCGACACGGCCGGCACGATTATGCTCGCGGCGAACGCTCTTGTTGAACATGGGGCGAAGGAAGTGTACGCGTGCTGCACCCATCCGGTGCTGTCTGGTCCAGCGATCGAGCGCATTCAAAGTTCCAAAATTAAGGAACTGGTCGTCACCAATTCGATTGCCTTGCCAGAAGAAAAGAAAATTGATAAAATTGTAGAGCTGTCGGTGGCGCCGCTCATTGCTGAAGCGATTACGCGCGTGTATGAAATGAAGTCTGTCAGCGTCCTGTTCGACTAACGCAAGAAAACATGTTTAGCCCTTCTTGTTTTAGGATAAAGTAGTCAATAGATTCTAATTCAGGAAGGTGAAGAAACATGGCGATTGTGTTGGAAGCGAAAGAACGCACAGACAAAAAACGTTCGACATTGCGGCGTATTCGTTCGCAAGGGGGCATTCCAGCGATTTTGTACGGCAAAAAAGTCGAAAACAAAATGATTTTTGTCAGCGCTGCTGAATTGGAGAAGGTGCTTCGTGAAGGTGGGCGCACGAGCTTGATAACATTGAAAGTCGGCGGCGACGACTATTCGGTGCTCTTGCGCGAGCTGCAGCGCGATCCGCTGCGCGGCGAGCTCCTTCACGCTGATTTTCAAGCGGTCGACATGTCGACAGAAGTCGATATTGACGTAGAAGTCCGATTGGTGGGCGAAGCGCCGGGGGTAAAAGACGGCGGCGTGTTGCAGCAAAACTTGCATGAGTTGTCGATCCGCGTCTTGCCGGCGAACATTCCGCCAGCGATTGAAGTGGACATCTCCGGTTTGCAAGTCGGCGATACCGTCACGGTTGGCGATGTGCAGACAGATGGAAAATTTGAAATTAACCATGAACCTTCCGAAGTGATTGCGACGATCTTGCCGCCGCAGCAGGAAGAGGAAATCCATAGCGGCGAGCAGCAAGAGCCGGGGCAGCCTGATGCCGAGGAAGGAAGAGAGACGACGCCAGAAAAGTGACAGACGTAACCGTTTCGGTTACGTCTTTTGTAGTATCATGCATAGAGAGGGGCGCAACGATTGAAGCTGTTTGTCGGGCTTGGAAATCCGGGCAAGGAATACGAGCAAACGCGGCACAACATCGGTTTTTTCGTCATTGATGAGCTGGCCAAACGTTGGGACGTTTCGTTGAAAACCGCCAAGTTCCGCGGCCTGTTCGGAACGGCGTCCGTTTCCGGCGAAAAAGTGGCATTATGCAAACCGTTGACATATATGAATTTATCAGGGGAATGTGTTCGCCCGCTCATCGATTACTATGGCATCGCCATTGAAGATGTCATTGTCATTTACGATGACCTCGATCTTCCGCCAGGAAAAATCCGTCTTCGCTTGAAAGGGAGCTCCGGCGGTCACAACGGTGTCAAATCGCTTATCCATCACCTCGGCACCGAGCAGTTTAAGCGCATTCGCATCGGCATCGGCCGGCCGGCCAGCGGGCAGCCGGTGGCGGATTATGTGCTCAGCCGTTTTACGGAGGAGGAGAAGCCGGCGGTCGCTGAAGCGGTTTTGCGGGCTGCCGATGCGTGCGAACAGGCGGTGGCGGCGCCGTTTACCCAGGTGATGAACGAGTTTAACAAGTGAATATTTTCCTCCAAACTGGTGCACAATGTGAGTACGGAAGGCATGGGGCGCCGGCTCCATCCGCCCTGCGGACGGAACAGCCCAGTGAGGAGGTTTGCTTCGATGGCATTGCATTACTATTGCCGCCATTGCGGCGCCAGAGTCGGAACTATTGAACAGGTATCCGTCTATAGCGAAAAGCTCGGATTCCACCATTTAACGGAAGAGGAACGGCTTGATATGATTTCGTACAAGCCGAACGGGGATATTCACGTCAAAACCATTTGCGAAGACTGTCAAGAAGTGTTGGCGCGAAATCCGGAGTGGCATCAATACGAAAAATTTATTCATTAGGCGCAGCTTTGGGCGACCAAAGCATTTTTATGTTTTGGCTGAACGCGGAAAGAGAAAGAAACTAGCATTGAGAGGAGGGAGAATAGGGGTGCTTTCATTGCATCGCTATTTAGCTGAGAACCAAGATGTTCGCACCATCATAGAAGGAATCCACGCCCGCCTGAAAGAACAGCTTGTCGCCGGGCTGTCGGGGTCGGCCCGGTCTGTTTTTGTTTCCACGCTTTATAAGGAAACGGGACGCCCGTTGCTCGTAGTGGCTTACAACTTGTTTCAGGCGCAAAAAATGTATGATGACCTCGTTTCGCTGCTCGGTCCGGACGAGGTGTTTCTGTATTCCGTCGATGAAGTGATCGCCGCCGAAATGGCAGTCGCCAGTCCGGAGCTGAAGGCACAACGCCTCGAAATTATGAACCATTGGGTGCAAGGCGGGAAGGGGATCGTCGTCTGTCCGGTCGCCGGCCTGCGGCGCTTGCTGCCGCCGCCATCGCTTTGGAAACAGTATTTGTTCACGTTCACGGTTGGACAAGAGCTGGATCTCGAGCAGTATAAACAGCGGTTTGTCCAAATGGGATACAAGCGGGTGGCAACTGTTTCCGCCCCTGGGGAGTTCAGCATCCGCGGCGGCATCGTGGATATTTATCCGCTCACGGCCGAGCTCCCGTACCGGATCGAGCTGTTTGATACGGAAATCGAATCGATTCGCACGTTCACCCCCGATGATCAGCGCTCGCACGGGCAAGTAGAGAGCATCGCCATCAGCCCAGCCGACGAAATCATTCTCGACGAGGGGACGCGGCAGCGGGGGATTGAACGAATTGAAGCCGGTTTGGCGGCCAGCCTCGAAAAAATGAAGGATGACGCCGCCAAGCAGCGGATGTACGAACAGATCCATGCCGAATTGGAACAGTTGCGCGAGGGCCGGGAAATCGAGCAACAATATAAATATATGTCCCTTTTCTATGAGAACGTTTCAAGTTTGCTAGATTATATGCCGGAAGACGGCGTGCTGCTGATGGATGAAATGAGCCGGTTGCAGGAGACGGCGGAGCGGCTCGACCGCGAAGAAGCGGATTGGTATACAAGCCTGCTTGACAGCGGGAAAATCATTCATGATGTGCCCATTTCACACTCACTTTCTGAATTGTTGAAAAAACATCGATTCCAGCGGGTTTATTTGTCCTTGTTTTTGCGCCATGCGCCTTATACCCATCCGCAAAATGTCGTCAATATTACGTGCAAGCAAATGCAAAACTTCCACGGACAAATGGCGCTTCTCCAGTCTGAAGTCGAGCGTTGGAAGAAAGCGAATTACGCCGTCGTCTTTTTGGCGCCGGATGCCGAACGGGCAAAAAGGCTGCAGTCAGTTTTGGAAGATTATGGGGTCGATGCAGCGCCGCTTCCGCCTGAGGCCGCACTGCTTTACGGCAAATGCCAACTTCTCGAAGGCGATTTAAATACAGGATTTGAGCTGCCGCTGCAAAAGCTGGCTGTCATTACGGAAGAGGAACTGTTTAAGAAGCGAGCGAAACGCCCGGTGCGCCGGCAAAAGCTGTCCAACGCCGAGCGGATTAAAAGCTACGCTGAACTGCAAGTCGGCGATTACGTCGTCCATGTCAACCACGGCATCGGAAAATATTTAGGCATCGAGACGTTAGAAATCAATGGAGTGCATAAAGACTACATCCATATCCAATATCAAGGCGGCGACACGCTGTACGTCCCGGTCGACCAAATGGATCAAGTGCAAAAGTACGTCGGTTCGGAAGGAAAAGAGCCGAAAATTTATAAGCTTGGCGGCTCGGAATGGAAAAAAGTCAAAAAGAAAGTGGAATCGTCTGTTCAAGATATCGCGGAAGATTTGATCAAGTTGTATGCCGAGCGCGAGGCGAGCAAGGGGTACGCGTTTTCGCCGGACACGGAAATGCAGCGCGAATTTGAGGCCGCGTTTCCATATCAAGAGACGGAAGACCAGCTCCGGTCGATTGAAGAAATTAAGCGCGATATGGAAAGCGAAAAGCCGATGGACCGCCTCCTTTGCGGCGATGTCGGCTACGGGAAAACGGAAGTGGCGCTGCGCGCGGCGTTTAAAGCCATTATGGACGGCAAGCAAGTCGCTTTTCTTGTGCCGACGACGATTTTGGCTCAGCAGCATTACGAAACGGTTCGTGAGCGGTTTCAAGGATTTCCGATTAACGTCGGGCTGCTCAACCGGTTCCGCACGAAAAAACAGCAGGCGGAGACGATCAAAGGGTTGAAAGACGGCACAATCGATATGGTCATTGGCACGCACCGGCTGCTGTCGAAGGATGTAAAGTTTAAGGATTTAGGGTTGCTCATCATCGACGAGGAGCAGCGGTTTGGCGTGGCGCATAAAGAAAAAATCAAGCAGCTGAAAGCGAATATCGACGTGCTCACCTTAACGGCGACGCCGATTCCGCGGACGCTTCATATGTCGATGATCGGCGTGCGCGATTTATCGATCATCGAGACGCCGCCGGAAAACCGGTTCCCGGTGCAGACGTATGTCATGGAATATACGCCGGAGCTTGTCAAAGAGGCGATTGAACGTGAGCTCGCCCGCGATGGGCAAGTGTTTTTCCTCTACAACCATATTGAAGACATCGACTTGAAAGCGGAAGAAATCGCCCAGCTTGTCCCGGAAGCACGCGTCACGTTCGCGCACGGGCGGATGTCAGAAACCGAACTTGAATCAACGATTTTAGCGTTTTTGGAAGGACAATATGACGTGCTCGTGACGACGACGATTATTGAGACAGGCGTCGATATTCCAAACGTCAATACACTCATCGTGTACGATGCCGACCGGATGGGGCTGTCGCAGCTGTACCAGCTGCGCGGGCGCGTCGGCCGTTCGAACCGCGTTGCCTACGCGTATTTCACCTACCGGAAAGACAAAGTGCTGAATGAAACGGCGGAAAAACGGCTGCAAGCCATTAAAGAGTTCACCGAGCTTGGCTCCGGCTTTAAAATCGCCATGCGTGACTTGTCGATCCGTGGCGCCGGCAATATTCTCGGCGCTGAACAGCACGGCTTTATCGACTCGGTCGGATTTGACTTATATTCGCAAATGTTGAAAGAGGCGATCGAAAAACGGCGCGGCTTGAAACGAGAAGACGAGCGGCCGGAAGTGACGATCGACGTGGAAGTCGACGCCTACATTCCGGATGCCTACATTTCCGATGGGCTGCAAAAAATCGAGATGTACAAGCGGTTTAAAGCGGTCGAGACGCTCGAAGATGTTGAAGCGCTGCGCGAAGAGATGGTGGACCGCTTCGGCGATTATCCGGATGCCGTCGCCTATTTGCTACAGATTGCCGAGATCAAAGTGCTGGCGAAACAGCTCGGTGTTGAATCGATTAAGCAACATAAGCAGCAAGTTGACATTCTATTCACTGAAGAAGCGTCGAAAACGGTGGAGATTCAGCGCTTGTCCGGCGTCGGCCGGCAGTACGGGCGCCTGTTTGGGTTTGGCATGGAGGGGGTGAAGCTGAAAATTGTGCTTTACATTAAGCAAATGAAAGCGCACGAGTGGCTGGCGATTTTATATGAGACGTTGAGGGAATTGTCCGGAGTGAAAAACGAAAAGTCGATCATCGCCTAGCTATAAAGAAAAAATGAGGCGTTATGTTCATTTTATACGTTTACGGTTTTGCTGATGTGGCGATAGTGAAGGATGGGCAATTTTACTAAAATGGCCAAAATCACTTTCATCGTGCATAGAACGTGGATTGTGAAGGATACTAATGACAACAATGGTGAATTCCCCATTACAACAGGGTTCATCGGAGTATCCTTCAAATCCTAGATGAAAGTGAGGGTATACAAGGCATGAAAGCAACCGGTATTGTTCGTCGGATTGACGACTTAGGCAGGGTTGTAATTCCGAAGGAAATTCGCAGAACATTACGCATTCGCGAAGGAGATCCGCTCGAAATATTTGTCGATCGCGATGGAGAGGTCATTTTGAAAAAATATTCGCCGATCAGTGAGCTCGGCGACTTTGCCAAGGAGTACGCCGAGGCGCTGTTTGACAGCCTCGGACAGCCGGTGCTCATTTGCGACCGCGACGTATTTATTGCCGTTGCCGGTGTTTCGAAAAAAGAATACATGAACAAAAGCGTCAGCCCGTTAGTGGAGAGAGCCATGGAAGATCGCAACTCCGTTCTCCATACGGAGGAGGGCGAGGTCGAGCTGGTCGACGGGATGACGGAAACGTTGAAGTCGTATACGATCGGCCCGATTGTGGCCAACGGCGATCCGATTGGAGCCGTCATCATTTTATCGCGCGAGAAAACGCTCGGCGAAGTTGAACATAAAGCAGTGGAAACAGCGGCCAGCTTTTTGGCCCGGCAAATGGAACAATAAATGGAACGCAAAAAGAGGGTGTCCCAAAAGATCGGGACACCCTTTTTGATCGGGCCGCACATTTATCGTTGATGGGAGAAGGTCGGGATCTTTTCCTTTCTGCTTTGTCTGCAATGGGGTTGCTATGTTGGTTGGTCCGTTCCCGTTCCGCTGGACTGAGGCCATGGCCGATGGGCGGCTCCCGCTTTTGTCTCATCGCCTGCATTGCGCTATAATATCGAGCGTAGCCGTTTGTTGCGGTAATGTTGACGGTTTGTGCGGCCAGTGCTCTTGATGGACTGTTCGCCATCTGGCGCCATACAAGCGGGAGGAGAAGGGGCATGGGAAACGTATGGAAAGGTGCAGCTGCCTTGACTGCTGCCACTTTGCTTACGAAGCTGTTAAGCGCGCTCTACCGCATCCCGTATCAAAATATGGTCGGGGATGTCGGTTTTTATATTTACCAACAAGTTTACCCCATTTATGGAATCGTTGTCGCGCTGTCGCTGACCGGTTACCCGGTTGCCATTTCGAAGCTCATCGCTGAGCGGCTGGCGGCGCGGGACGAGGCGGGAGCGGCCGCTGTCGGCCGCATCGCGCTGCTGCTGTTGGGCGGGGCGGGAGCGGTGTTGTTTGCCGTGTTATATATAGGAGCCGGCGCCATTTCGTTATGGATGGGCGACAGGCAGCTTGAAGGGTTGGTGCGGGTGCTTTCATTTTCATGCTTATTCTTTCCGCTCATTGCGGTGTTGCGCGGCGTTTTTCAAGGGCGCCATGACATGGCGCCGACGGCAGTGTCCCAAGTCGGCGAGCAGACGGTGCGTGTGACGGCGATTTTAGGGTTGTCTTATTGGGCGATCAAGCGCGGCGCTGACGCCTATGCGTGCGGCATGGCTGCGGTCGGCGGGACGTTGGCGGGCATGGCGGCCGCGCTTCTCATCTTGCTCTTTTATCTGGTCCGGCGCGGACGGCAAAAACCGGCCGGGCATACGCCGCCCGGCTCGGTGCGACAGGCGGGATGGCATTTGCTTACAGTTGGAACGGTCATTTGTTTCACCAACATGGTGTTGACGCTTGTTCCGCTCGTCGACTCGTTTTTGTTCGTCCCGCTTCTCCAAGAAACCGGGCTGGAGTTGAATGAGGTGAAAGAGTTAAAAGGGGTGTACGACCGCGGCCAGCCGCTGATTCAGCTTGGCACGGCTGTCGGCACATCGCTTTCATTGGCGCTTGTTCCGTTCGTTTCCGGCATGCGGCGCGGGCGGGAGCCGTCCTTTCTGCACAGCATGTTGCCGATCCGGTTCGCCGCGGTCATCGGCGTCGGCGCTTCATCGGGGCTCATTTGCCTCATTCGCCCGATCAACACCATGCTGTTTGAAAACGACCGCGGTTCGTTGGTCCTTGCCGTCTTGTCCGCTTCTGTCTTTTTTGCGACGATGGCGTTGACTGCCTCCGCTTTATTGCAAGGAATGGGGAAAGAGTGGACAGCGGCGGCCGGCGTGGCGGCGGCTTTGGCAGGGAAAATCGTCCTTATGCGCTGGCTTGTGCCGTCGTTCGGCGCCCTTGGCGCCGCCTTGGCGACAACAGGGGCTTATGCGCTTATGGCAGGCTTCTTATACGTGCGTTTGCCGCGTGAATACCGGTCAGCGCGCGCGCGAGTATGCATATATCCAATTGTGAAGGCGGCTGTCGCCATGATGGCGGTGCTGAAGTTGTATACATGGTTAATGGACGCTTCAGGCGGGGGACGCCTATGGGCGTCCGCCGAGGCGCTTGGCGGCGTCGTTCTCGGCGCGGCTGTCTATATCGCATGCATCGTGAGGGGGAGTGTATTTTCCGAACAAGAGTTGTCCGCTCTCCCGTTCGTTCACAAATTTCATTTACGATTAGGAAGCAGGTGATCAGCGGTGAATACGATTTATATTTTCGGCCTTGGCGCCGGGGATGTGGAGCAGCTGACGGTCGGCGTGTATCGAAAGCTAAAAAAGGCGCATCCGCTTTTTTTGCGGACGAAGGAGCATCCGGCGGCCGAAGGGCTTCAAGAAGAGGGCATCGCGTTTACATCGTTTGATGATGTTTACGAAAAGCATGAGCAATTTGCTGATGTATATGAAGAAATTGCCGGCACTCTCATCGAGCAGGCAAAACACGGGGATGTGTTTTACGCTGTCCCTGGCCATCCGCTTGTCGCCGAACGGACGGTGCAGCTGTTGTTGGAAGCGGAGCAACGCGGCGATTGCCGGGTGGTCATCGAGGGCGGGCAAAGCTTTTTAGATGCGTTGTTTACAGCGGTGCGCATTGATCCAATCGAGGGGTTCCAGCTGTTGGATGCGACCGCTTTCCAAGGGGACGAATGGTCGCCATCGCTGCATGCTGTCTTTTGCCAAGTGTACGACCCGTTCGTCGCTTCGAATGTGAAACTGTCGCTGATGGAACAGCTTCCGGACGACTATCCGGTCTATATTGTGACCGCGGCCGGGACGAAGAGCGAACAAGTGAAGCAAGTGCCGCTCTATGAATTGGACCGTCAGGCGGCGCTTGACAATTTAACGAGCGTCTATGTGCCGCCGGTCAAGGATGAGCCGCTGCTATACCATCGGTTTGAAACGTTGCGCCGCGTCATCGCGACGTTGAGAGGGCCGCACGGCTGCCCGTGGGACCGGAAGCAGACGCATGCGTCGCTGAAGCGGTACTTGCTTGAAGAGGCGTATGAGTTGCTTGAAGCCATTGACGATGATGACGATGACCATATGGTCGAAGAGCTCGGTGACGTGCTGCTGCAAGTGATGCTCCATGCCCAGATCGGCGCTGACCGTGGGATGTTTTCGATTGATGACGTCATCCGGACATTGACTGCGAAGATGATTCGCCGCCATCCGCACGTATTTGGCGATGCGACGGCTGAAACAGCTGAGCAAGTTACAGCGAACTGGGAAAAAATTAAGGAGAAGGAAAAAGGGACCGGCCGGCCAGCGTCGATTTTAGCGGATGTTCCAAAAAGCCTGCCGGGGACGATGCGGGCGTATGAGCTGCAGAAAAAAGCAGCAAACGTCGGCTTTGACTGGGACGATGCCGCTCCCATTTGGGAAAAGGTAGAGGAAGAAATGGCGGAGTTCCGGGCTGAAGCTTCGGGCGGCCGCCGCGCGGCGCTCGTCAGCGAGTTCGGCGACGTATTGTTTGCGCTTATCAACCTTGCCCGCTATTATGATATTCAGCCCGAAGAAGCATTGCAGATGGCGAACGACAAATTCGCCCGCCGCTTCGCCTACATTGAGGAGCAAGTGCGAAAAAGCGGCCGACCGATCACATCGTTCTCGCTCGCTGAGCTCGACCGCTTTTGGGAAGAAGCAAAAGAAAACGAACAGTAAGGGGGAAAGGGCATGCGCCTTGATAAATTTTAAAAAGTATCCCGCCTCATTAAACGCCGCACATTGGCAAAAGAAGTCGCCGACCAAGGCCGGGTGTGGATCAACGGCCACGTCGCGAAGGCAAGTTCAGATGTAAAAATCGGCGATGAACTGACGATTCAGTTCGGGCAAAAACGGGTAACGGTAAAAGTGACTAGTGTAAAAGAAACGGTGAAAAAAGAAGAGGCAGCCGAAATGTACGAGCTCGTTCGCGAGGAACGGACGGCCCCTGATCCGGATCAAGGCGGCGTTTAACGGATTTCCGAAAGACGTCTCCTGTCTCAGGGAGCGCGAAGGGCGAAGCCTAGTGAATAGGGGGAAGTGAATTTCGGCCGGCAATCGCCAATTGAATATCATTCGGTTCTTGTTCGAACGGGCGCCTTCGGAACGAAGGGAAGCGTCAAGGATTCCTGTGCAGGGCTGCCGTTCAGCGGAGCACGCACAAGGCGCTGGAAGCCCCCGCCTCTAAGTGAAGCGCAGGCGGTGGGGGTTCACTTTGTCCTTAAGGCTTGTTCTAAACGATCCCCCGCTGACATACATATGGTACAGACAGCGGATGAGAAACAACGGGCGGCCTAGCCGGCTTTCATTCTAAATAGGAAATGCGGGGGATGAACATGAACCGACATGAGGAATTTGGCGGAAACACGAACAAAGGTCCGGTCCAAGAACACGACGTGATCATGCGCGGCCGGCGCCTCCTTGACATTACCGGGGTCAAACAAGTGGAAAGCTTTGACAATGAGGAGTTTTTGCTTGAGACGGTCATGGGTTTTTTGGCGATCCGCGGGCAGAATTTGCAAATGAAAAACTTAGATGTCGACAAAGGCGTCGTTTCGATTAAAGGGCGCATTTTTGACCTCGTTTACTTAGACGATCATCAGGAGAAGGCTAAAGGATTCTTTAGCAAGTTGTTCAAATGACCATCACCACACAGTTCCTCACCATGCTCGCGATGATTGGCATGGGGGGCTGGCTCGGCATGGCGCTGGACACGTACAATCGGTTTCTCAACCGGCGTGAACGGGCGCACTGGCTCGTTTTCGTGAACGATGTACTGTTTTGGGCGGTGCAGGCGCTTCTCGTATTTTATGTGTTGCTGCTCGTCAACAATGGCGAGCTTCGCTTTTATCTGTTTTTGGCGCTGTTGTGCGGCTATGCCGCCTATCAAAGCCTGCTCCGTTCGTTGTACGTTCGGGTGCTGGAATGGCTCATTCAGCTGGCGGTCAGAACCGGAAACATCATCGCCCAGCTGTTCCGTTACATCGTGATCCGCCCGCTCGTTCTTCTCGGGCAAATGGCGCTTGCGCTTCTTTTGTTTGCCTGGCGGCTTGTGATATGGATGGGACGATTTTTGTTGCTTGCGGTTTGGAAAGCCGTTGTTCTTCTGTTTGCCCCGTTTCGTTGGACGGGCATCGCCGTTTGGCGGCGGATTCCGCCGTCCCGCCGGGCCTGGGTGGAAAAATTTTTTCGCCGTTTGAAGGGATTTGCTGGACAAATCAAGAATACACAAGAGAAAATAGGCATGTGGCTGGCGAAATGGCGAAAGTAAAAGAGGTGCAAAGGCAATGAACATGCCCAGGAGAACAAACGTGACGAAGCTGGCATCGACGTATGCGGCCGAGCAGGAGGAGAAACAGCGGAGGGCGTCGCGAAGACGGCGAATTTTGGCCATCCGTTTTGCCTTTTGGTCGTTGCTGTTGGCCGTGGTCGCCTCCGTCCTTGTCTATGCTTTGCACCTGCAGGCAAAGACGGTTGATGCGAAAAGGGCGGAAAAAGAAAGGTTGACCAAACAGCTTGCGGAACTGAAACGCCAGAAAAAGCAGATGAAAGAGGAAATGAAAAGGCTGCATGATGATGACTACATCGCTGAGCTGGCGCGAAAAAAATATTATTTGTCAAAGGATGGGGAAATTATTTTTGTGTTGCCCGAAAAGTAACAAATCCCTCCAATGCCCGTTCAATACGGGCATTCGTCATATTGACACTTATTTTTTTTATTCGCTATAATGAAATCAACACCATCTTTAAAGCGTTTTAAGGAGGAGCACTTTTTTTATGTCGATTGAAGTAGGCAGCAAGTTACAAGGCAAAGTCACAGGCATTACGAAATTCGGGGCGTTTGTGGAGCTGCCGGAAGGTGTGACAGGACTCGTTCATATCAGCGAGGTAGCCGATAACTACGTCAAAGATATCAACGACCATTTGAAAGTCGGCGACACGGTGTATGTCAAAGTCATTAACGTCGGCCAAGACGGAAAGATCGGCTTGTCCATTCGCAAAGCAAAGGATACGCCTTCTTCGCAGCGGCCGCGCCGGGCGCATGACCGCTCTGCGGCTGACAGCTTAGAGCAAAAAATCAGCCGTTTCCTGAAAGAGAGTGAAGACCGATTGGCGTCGTTGCGCCGCCATACCGAATCGAAGCGGGGAGGTCGTGGATCGAGACGCAGGTAACTTGCTGCTGAATGAATGCCGGAAAGATGACGAATAGGGGGACAACAAAGCATCCATGGTCATGGATGCTTCTTTGTTGGGTTTGGCGAAAGAAAGGATGTATTTTCCGGAACGATACATATTGACAATCGGTATGGGCTCCAGTATTATATTAAATGTTGCCACACGGCGGTGTAGCTCAGCTGGCTAGAGCGTACGGTTCATACCCGTGAGGTCGGGGGTTCGATCCCCTCCACCGCCACCAAAATTCAATATGGCCCGTTGGTCAAGTGGTTAAGACACCGCCCTTTCACGGCGGTAACACGGGTTCGAATCCCGTACGGGTCATCATCATTGACGAACGAGCATGCGCCATGAAGCGACATGCTCGTTTTTCGTTTTTGTCTGCTTCTGTCGGAACAAAAACGTTGCCTGCACATTGTCGGGAAAAACGTCGAACGATTTTTTATTTTTCTCCGTTGTTTTGACAAATTTTTGGCAATTTCAAATATATAATAGGGGGTAATAGAAAAGCAAAGGAGAGGATCGGGAATGGAAAGAGTAGAAAGAGGGACGTTGCGCCGTATTTCGGAAGTGCCGATTCATGACACGCAAGCGACCGTATCGCGTTGGATACGCCATGTGAAGCTGCGCCTTGGCCACTTGTTCGTCCATCAAGGATTTTTGCTTCTTCTCGTCGGCTTTTTGCTTGGACGAGCACTCATTTTGGCGAAGCTGACCCCGTTTGCGCTGCCGTTTTTCGTTTCCGTCTATATGTTGCGCCGTGACAAGGCGGCCTTTGCTTTGATTGCCCTAATGGCCGGCGCATTGACACTGTCGTTCGATGTTTTGCTGTTTGTCGGCGTTTCCATTTTCGGCTTTCTCTTTATTTACGGATGGGTGCGCAGGGTGATCAGCGAATCGTTAAAAATCGTCCCGTTCGTCGTCTTTGCGGTCTCATTGGCAGCGAAATGGCTGATCTCCTACTACTGGGTCGGGGAGCGGACGGTTTACGGGACGGCCATGGCGGTTGTCGAAGCCGGGCTTTCGCTTGTGCTTACACTGATTTTTATGCAAAGCATCCCTTTGCTGACGGTCCGGAAACACAAACATGCCTTGCGGGCTGAGGAAATCATTTCATTGATTATTTTGCTTGCCTCGATGTTGACAGGGATGATCGGTTGGTCGGCGTATGGCTTGTCGCTTGAGCATGTGATGTCGCGTTATCTCGTGCTGCTGTTCGCATTTGTCGCCGGGGCGGCGACCGGTTCGACTGTCGGAGTGGTCACCGGCCTCATTTTGAGCTTAGCGAACGTCGGCAACTTGTTGGAAATGAGCTTGCTTGCCTTCGCTGGGCTGCTCGGTGGGCTGCTTAAAGAAGGGCGAAAGCTTGGGGTCGCGTTCGGGCTTATCGTCGCGACGTTGTTAATGGGTTTATACGGGAATGGAAAGGCGGAGCTTGTGCCGACGTTGCTTGAATCAGGCATCGCCATTGTGCTGTTTTTGTTCACGGCCCACTCCTTGACAGAGAAAATCGCCAAATACATTCCGGGTACGGCCGAATATATCAATGAGCAGCAACAATACGTCCGCAAAATTCGCGACGTGACCGCCCAGCGCGTTTCACAGTTTTCGAACGTCTTCCAAGCATTGGCGGAAAGTTTTTCACCCGAACCATTGTCAGATGACAGTGAACATCAGGAGCGCGAAGAAGACTACTTTCTTGGCGATATTACGGGGCAAACGTGCCAAACGTGTTTCAAAAAGGCCCAGTGCTGGGTGACAAACTTTAGTACAACCTATGCGTATATGAAGCGAATGATGCATGAAGCCGAAGAAAAAACATTGGCGCACAACCATCAGCTGCTGCGCGAATGGGAGCGCCATTGCGTAAAAGCAGGCAAAGTCGTTGACGCGATGGAAAAGGAGATGGTCATTTATCAGGCGAATCGCAAACTCAAACAGCAAATTTATGAAAGCCGAAAACTCGTCGCCGAGCAGTTGCTGGGCATTTCCCAGGTGATGGACGATTTCGCCAAAGAAATGCAAAAGGAACAGGAAAACCATTATTTGCAGGAAGAGCAAATTTACCACGCTTTGCAAGAGTTTGGCATTGAAATCGGCCACGTCGATATTTACAGTTTGGAAAAGGGAAATATCGATATTGAAATGAGCATTCCGTATTGCGATGGGCGCGGCGAGTGCGAAAAACTGATCGCGCCGATGCTGTCGGACATTTTAGGGGAAACAATTGTTGTCAAGCGTGAAGAGTGCGCCGCTTACCCGAACGGCTACTGCCGTGTTGCCTTTGGTTCAACCAAAGCGTTTGTCGTGGAAACGGGAGTCGCGTTTGCGGCTAAAGGGGGCGAGCTCATTTCCGGCGACAGCTATGCGACGATTGAGCTTGGCACCGGCAAATATGCGGTTGCCGTCAGCGACGGCATGGGCAACGGCGAACGGGCGCACTACGAAAGCCGCGAGACGCTGCGCCTGCTGCAAAAAATTTTGCAGACAGGGATGGACGAATCGATTGCCATTAAATCGATCAATTCGATCCTGGCGCTGCGGACGACAGAGGACATGTATGCGACGCTCGATTTGGCCATCATCGACTTGCAAAACGCCGCGACAAAGTTTTTGAAAATCGGGTCGATGCCGAGTTTCATCAAGCGGGGCAACAAAGTGATCAAGGTAGAGGCGAGCAACTTGCCGATGGGGATCCTTAAAGAGGTCGAATTTGATGTCGTCAGCGAACAGTTAAAATCGGGCGACTTGCTCATCATGATGAGCGATGGGGTGTTTGAAGGGCCGATGAACGTAGAGAACCATGATGTATGGATGAAGCGAAAAATTCAAGAGTTAAAAACGAACGACCCGCAGGAAGTCGCTGATTTGATCATAGAAGAAGTGATCCGCCAATGCGGCGGGGAAATTGAAGACGATATGACGGTCGTTGTCGCGAAAGTGCGGCACAACACGCCAAAATGGGCGACGATTCCCGCGTATATGTATATGAAAAAGGCGCAGTAATGCGCGTATAAAAATGTTCCCTGGCGGCGATGATGGTAATACTTATTCGCCAAGGAGGGGAACGAACATGCGGAAAGGAACGTTGCGGCAAATTTTGTTGATTACGGACGGCTGCTCAAACCATGGCGAGGACCCGGCTGCGATGGCGGCATTGGCTCGCGAACAAGGCATTACAGTGAACGTAATCGGCGTGTTGGATCAAGACACGATTGACGAAAACGGACGGCGGGAAATTGAAGCGATCGCTGCCGCCGGCGGCGGCATGAGCCAAATCGTGTACGCGAAACAGCTGTCGCAGACGGTGCAAATGGTGACGCGCCAGGCGATGACGCAGACGCTGCAAGGGCTCGTCAATCGCGAGTTGAAACAAATCTTTGGTTCTGACGTTTCGCTTGAGGACTTGCCGCCGGACAAGCGCGGCCAAGTGATGGAAGTCGTCGATGAACTTGGGGAAACGGCCGCACTTGATGTGCTCATCTTAATCGATACGAGCGGAAGCATGAAGACGAAACTGCCGATGGTCAAAGAGGCGCTCCTTGACTTGTCGCTCAGTTTAAACGCGCGCATGGGCGAAAATCGCTTTTCTGTGTTTATTTTCCCGGGCAAACGGAATTACGCTGAGAAAATGATGGATTGGACGCCGAAAATTGAAGAGCTGTCCACCATCTTTCCAAAGCTTTCATCAGGCGGGCTGACGCCGACCGGACCGGCGTTGCGTGAAGCGATGGCCTATTTCGGCCGCAATCGGTCGCTAAGGAGTTGGATTCATGATGGCGATGAGCCATACATCGAAGGATCGTCTTGGTAATCTTCCGCCCGGCACGGTCATCACTGGCAAATGGCACGGCCATTCGTACCGGTTGCTGCGTCGGCTCGGCAGCGGGGCGAACGGCGTCGTCTATCTGGCGGAGAGCGGCCGCCGCCGCGTTGCGCTGAAACTGAGCGACGACTATGCGTCGCTAGCCTCGGAAATGAATATATTGCGCCGTTTTGCCAAGGTCCAGGGAGCCGCCCTCGGGCCTTCTTTGCTGGAAGCCGATGATTGGCAAAGCCCGTTTGCCCGGAGGGTGGTTCCGTTTTATGCCATGGAGTACATTGAAGGGGAGCAGTTCTCCGCTTTCGTCCGCCGGCGCGGAAAAGAATGGGCGCCGGTGCTGCTTATGCAGCTTTTGTCTGT
The DNA here is from genome assembly GCF_017515625.1 of Geobacillus sp. Classification (NCBI taxonomy): domain Bacteria; kingdom Bacillati; phylum Bacillota; class Bacilli; order Caryophanales; family Anoxybacillaceae; genus Geobacillus; species Geobacillus sp. Next base: position 12,495 of record NZ_JAFWFM010000129.1, on the reverse strand, counting down.
GCTCGGACGGCTTCATGAAGAAGGATGGGTATTCGGTGATTTGAAGCCGGACAATTTGATCGTCACCGGGCCGCCGCCGTCCGTCCGACTGTTGGATGTCGGGGGGACGACGATGCAGGGGCGGGCGATCAAAGAGTTTACCGAGCTGTATGACCGCGGCTATTGGGGGCTCGGGTCGCGCAAAGCAGAGCCGTCGTACGATTTGTTTGCGGCGGCGATGGTGATGATTGCCGCCTGTTATCCGGGGCCGCTCGAGAAAAAAGGGAACGGGAGGGCGCAACTTTTGTCCATCATTGAAACGGATCGTTTTTTAGCCCAATATAAAGAAGTTTTGCAAAATGCGCTTGACGGCCGGTATGCGAAGGCCGAGGACATGCGCCGCGACTTATTGGCTGCCTCTTCCCGCCGCGTGGCGGCACACTATGAGGTCAAGACAGCAGCGGCCGCACCGAACCGCCGGTCGGGGCGGCGGGCCGCCAAGCGCCGCAAAACGGGCAGGGTTGCCGAAACGGTGCTGATCGCTGTTTTGCTGCTTGGCGCGTACGGTTTTTATATATACTGGCATCTGTCGATGTAACCTAGTAAAATAATAAAGAAACGGAAGTTTTGAGAAAATGGGGCGGTCGTGTTACGATGAAGCTAAAAGAGGGTAAAGAGGGTTTCGGCGATGATGGATAAAGTGCGCGCCTTTATTGACAGGCACGGACTGCTTTCAAAAGGGGCGACAGTCATTGTCGGCGTTTCCGGGGGCCCCGACTCGCTTGCTCTGCTGCACGTGTTTCTTTCGCTTCGCGATGAGTGGAAGCTTCGCCTTGTAGCGGCTCATGTCGACCATATGTTTCGCGGGCGGGAATCGGAAGAGGAGATGGAGTTTGTGAAACATTTTTGCGCCGAACACCGTATTTTATGTGAGACGGCGCAAATCGACGTTCCTGCTTTCCAGCGCCGCACGGGCCTTGGCGCCCAAGAGGCGGCGCGCAACTGTCGATACCGCTTTTTTGCCGAACTGGTGAAAAAACATCAAGCCCAGTATGTCGCTGTCGGCCATCACGGCGATGACCAAGTCGAGACGATTTTAATGCGGCTTGTGCGCGGCAGCACAGGAAAAGGATATGCCGGTATCCCCGTCAAGCGGCCGTTTCACGGCGGGTATCTCATCCGCCCGTTTTTAGCCGTCAGCCGGGCGGACATCGAGGAGTATTGCGAAAAGGCAGGGCTCGCCCCGCGCCGCGACCCAAGTAACGAAAAAGACGACTACACGCGCAACCGGTTCCGCCGCTATATTATTCCGTTGCTGAAACAGGAAAATCCGCGCTTGCATGAGCGATTTCAACAATATAGTGAAATGATGGCGGAAGATGAGCAGTTCTTGGAGGAATTGGCAATCGACGCGCTGAATAAAGTAATGGAAAAACAATATAATGAAGTTGTGTTGCATCTCCGCCCGTTTCTCGCATTGCCTCGGCCGTTGCAGCGTCGGGTGTTGCAGCTTTTGCTGCTTCGCCTTTACGACGCCGTTCCGGCGGCGTTGACTTTTGTACATATCGGTCATATACTGATGCTTTGCGAACGCGCCCACCCTTCCGGACAAATTGATTTGCCAAAAGGGCTCAAAGCGATCCGCTCGTATGACCGCTGTTTGTTTACGTTTGGCGTCCAAAGCGGCGCTCCAAGCTATCAGCTTGACTTGCCGGTTCCAGCGCTATTGCCCCTCCCAACCGGTGGTGCAATCGTGAGTGAATTTAGGGAACACTATCCGAAGGGACGGCTGGGAAACGATTCGTTTGTGGTTGACCCCGATGCGGTGTCCCTTCCGCTTCGCGTGCGGACGCGCCGCGAGGGCGACCGGATGGTGCTGAAAGGGACGGGAGGCACGAAAAAAATTAAAGAGATTTTCATTGAAGCCAAAGTTCCGCGGACGGAAAGGGATGGCTGGCCGATCGTCGAAGATGCCGACGGCCGCATTCTCTGGGTGCCAGGGCTGAAAAAATCGGCTTTTGAAGCCGAAGACCGCGGGCAAGCCCGTTATATCCTGCTCCATTATGAGGCGATGAACAGCTAGGAGGAAAAAAGATGGGAATGAAAGACGATATTCAAAAAGTGTTGATCACTGAGGAGGAAATTCAGGCGAAAGTCAAAGAACTCGGCGGCTTGTTGACGAAAGAGTATGAGGGGCGTTTTCCGCTCGCCGTCGGCGTCCTCAAAGGGGCGATGCCGTTTATGGCCGATTTGCTCAAACATATCGATACATACTTGGAAATGGATTTTATGGATGTGTCAAGCTACGGCAATGCGACTGTTTCATCCGGTGAAGTGAAAATTGTCAAAGACTTAAATACATCGGTTGAGGGCCGCGACATTTTGATCATTGAAGACATTATCGACAGCGGATTGACGCTCAGTTATTTGGTGGATTTGTTCCGCTACCGGAAAGCGAATTCGATTAAAATCGTCACCCTCCTTGACAAGCCGTCGGGCCGGAAGGCGGATATTCAGGCTGATTACACTGGATTTACCGTCCCCGACGAATTCGTTGTCGGCTATGGCCTCGATTATGCTGAAAAATACCGCAACCTCCCGTTTATCGGCGTCTTAAAGCCAGAAGTGTACCAAAAGTGAAGCGATTGTCGTGCACCGGCCGAATTGTTTGTATTTAAGCAAATTTCTATGCTAGTATTGAGTATAGTGTGTTTCATATGGGAGGAGGCAAGAAATGAACCGGATTTTCCGCAACACCATCTTTTATTTGCTGATTTTCCTCGTCGTGATCGGCGTCGTCAGCTTTTTTAACGGCACGAACCAGCGGACTGAGCCGATGACGTACGATGCGTTTATCACTCATCTGGAAAACGGGGACGTTAAGTCGTTTTCTATTAAGCCGGAGCGCGGCGTATATGAAATCAAAGGCCAGTTGAAAACATATAGCGAAGGGCAGTACTTTTCCACCTACGTCATGAACAGTGACAAAGTGCTTGACCGCATCGATGCGGCGGCGGCGCGGACGCGGGTGGAAGTCGTGCCTGCGGATGAAACGAGCGGATGGGTGACGTTTTTCACTTCCATCATCCCATTTGTTATTATTTTTATTTTGTTCTTCTTCCTTTTGAACCAGGCACAGGGCGGCGGCAGCCGGGTGATGAATTTCGGCAAAAGCCGGGCGCGGCTGTATACGGATGACAAGCGGAAGGTCCGTTTTCGCGATGTGGCTGGAGCGGACGAGGAAAAAGAAGAGCTCGTGGAAATTGTTGAGTTTTTGAAAGATCCGCGCAAATTCGCCGAACTCGGCGCCCGCATTCCAAAAGGGGTGTTGCTTGTCGGGCCGCCGGGGACCGGGAAAACGTTGTTGGCGCGCGCGGTTGCCGGGGAAGCGGGCGTGCCGTTTTTCTCGATCAGCGGGTCGGATTTCGTAGAAATGTTCGTTGGGGTTGGCGCTTCGCGCGTGCGCGACTTGTTTGAAACAGCGAAAAAGAACGCACCGTGCATCATTTTCATCGACGAGATTGACGCCGTCGGCCGCCAGCGCGGCGCCGGCCTTGGCGGCGGCCACGATGAGAGGGAGCAGACGCTCAACCAGCTGCTTGTGGAAATGGACGGTTTTAACGGCAATGAAGGCATCATCATTATTGCGGCAACAAACCGGCCGGACATTTTAGACCCGGCGCTGTTGCGCCCGGGCCGCTTCGACCGGCAGATTACCGTCGACCGGCCGGATGTGAAAGGGCGCGAAGCGGTGTTGCGCGTGCATGCCCGCAACAAGCCGCTCGATGAGTCGGTTGATTTGAAGGCGATCGCCATGCGCACGCCGGGATTTTCCGGCGCCGATTTGGAAAACTTGTTGAACGAAGCGGCGCTCGTTGCAGCGCGCCGCAACAAAAAGAAAATCGACATGAGCGACATCGACGAGGCGACCGACCGCGTCATTGCCGGACCGGCGAAAAAAAGCCGCGTCATTTCGGAAAAAGAGCGGCGGATCGTCGCGTTTCACGAAGCTGGGCATACGGTCATCGGCATGGTGCTTGCCGACGCGGAAATGGTGCATAAAGTGACGATCGTTCCGCGCGGCCAAGCCGGAGGCTATGCGGTCATGCTGCCGAAAGAAGACCGGTACTTTATGACGAAAGCCGAATTAATGGATAAAATCACCGGCCTGCTCGGCGGGCGCGTCGCCGAGGAAATCGTGTTCAACGAAGTGAGCACGGGGGCCCACAACGATTTTCAGCGGGCGACAAACATCGCGCGCCGGATGGTGACGGAGTTCGGCATGAGCGAAAAGCTTGGTCCGCTGCAATTCGGCCAACCGAGCGGGCAAGTGTTTTTAGGACGCGACTTGCATAATGAGCAAAATTACAGCGATAAAATTGCTTACGAAATTGACTTGGAAATCCAGCGCATCATTAAAGAGTGCTACGAAAAGGCGAAGCAGATTTTAACGCAGCACCGTGACAAACTGGATCTAATCGCCACAACGCTGTTGGAAGTCGAAACGCTTGATGCGGAACAAATTAAACATTTATTTGAGCACGGCACGCTGCCGCCCGACCGCAAAGGCCGCGATGAAGCAGGCAAGGGCGACATCGACGTGAAAATCAATATTCAAAAGAAAGAGGAGTAATCGATGTCTCTATTCAGAGGCATCTTTTTTTTAGCCGCGGCCCCGTAGGTTGGCGCTGTTTTTTCCGCGGGAAAATCAAGTATGATATGATAGAGAAAGGAACTTATTGAAGAAAAGTGGGGAATGAGGCCATGATTTTTGTGTTGGACGTCGGCAACACCAATACCGTGTTGGGGGTTTATGACGGCGATGAATTAAAACACCATTGGCGCATCGAGACGAGCCGGGCGAAAACGGAAGACGAGTATGGCATGACCATCAAGGCGCTCTTGAGCCATGTCGGCTTGCAGTTTTCCGACATCCGCGGCATCATCATTTCTTCGGTTGTGCCGCCGATTATGTTTGCCCTTGAACGCATGTGCTTAAAATATTTCCACGTAAAGCCGCTCGTTGTCGGACCGGGCATTAAAACCGGGCTGGACATTAAATACGATAATCCGCGCGAAGTGGGCGCCGACCGGATCGTCAATGCGGTCGCGGGCATCCATTTGTACGGCAGCCCGCTCATTATTGTCGATTTTGGCACGGCGACCACGTATTGTTATATTAACGAACATAAACAATATATGGGAGGGGCTATTGCCCCGGGAATTATGATTTCGACGGAGGCGCTGTTTGCGCGGGCAGCAAAATTGCCGCGCATTGAAATCGCCCGTCCGGACGATATCATCGGCAAAAATACAGTCAGCGCCATGCAGGCCGGCATTTTATACGGATATGTTGGACAAGTGGAAGGCATCGTGTCGCGCATGAAGGCGAAAAGCAAAGTTCCGCCGAAAGTCATCGCCACTGGCGGCCTTGCGCCTCTCATTGCCGGCGAATCGGACGTGATCGATGTCGTGGATCCGTTTTTGACGCTGACAGGCTTAAAATTGTTGTACGAGAAAAACACCGAGAAAAAAGGATGAAGGGTTTGGTGAAGATGGGAGATTACTTAGTCAAAGCGCTCGCCTATGACGGACAGGTGAGGGCGTATGCGGCAAGGACGACGGAGACGGTGGCGGAAGCGCAGCGCCGCCATCAAACGTGGCCGACCGCCTCGGCGGCGCTCGGACGGGCGCTGACGGCCGGCGTTATGATGGGAGCAATGTTAAAAGGGGATGAAACGTTGACCATCAAAATTGATGGCGGCGGGCCGATCGGCACGATTTTAATCGACAGCAATGCCAAAGGGGAAGTGCGCGGCTATGTGACCAATCCGCACGTGCATTTCGAGCTGAATGAACACGGGAAACTCGATGTCGCGCGGGCGGTCGGCAAAAACGGGATGCTGACGGTCGTCAAAGACCTCGGGCTGCGCGACTTTTTCACCGGTCAAGTGCCGATCATCTCGGGGGAGCTCGGTGAGGATTTCACCTATTATTTCGCTTCTTCCGAGCAAATCCCGTCGTCCGTCGGCGTCGGCGTGCTCGTCAACCCCGATTACACGATCCGGGCCGCGGGAGGGTTTATCATTCAATTGATGCCTGGAACGGAAGAACAAACGATCAGCCGCATTGAGGAGCGGTTGAAACAAATTCCGCCTGTGTCGCGCATGATTGAAAACGGCCTAACACCGGAGCAAATATTGGAACAATTAGGCGGCGGCGTCCGGGTGTTGGAGACGATGCCGGTGTCATTTGTCTGCCGCTGTTCGCGCGAGCGGATCGCGGATGCGCTCATCAGCCTGGGGCCAGGGGAGATTCAAGATATCATCGACAAGGAAGGGCAGGCGGAAGCGTCATGCCATTTTTGCAATGAAACATACCATTTTGCGAAAGAAGAGCTCGAACAGCTGAAGCAACTTGCCGAAAAACGGTGAAAACGCGAAAATGATTGACAATTTCACTAATAGCTGATACATTGGAGATAAATTCGATAAAATTAATCGGGATTAGGGGTGGAACCATGGCACGCACAGTCAATTCTGTAACGGAACTGATCGGCGATACACCAGCCGTGAAACTAAATCGTATCGTCGATGAGGACAGCGCTGATGTTTATGTAAAATTGGAGTTCATGAACCCGGGCAGCAGCGTCAAAGACCGGATTGCATTGGCGATGATTGAGGCGGCGGAAAAAGAAGGAAAACTGAAGCCAGGCGATACGATCGTCGAACCGACAAGCGGCAACACCGGAATCGGGCTGGCAATGGTCGCGGCGGCGAAAGGATACAAAGCAGTGTTGGTCATGCCGGATACGATGAGCTTAGAGCGCCGCAACCTGTTGCGGGCGTATGGAGCTGAGCTGGTGCTCACGCCGGGCGCTCAAGGAATGCGTGGTGCGATCGAAAAAGCGGAAGAGCTCGCTCGCGAGCATGGCTATTTTATGCCGCAGCAATTCAAAAACGAAGCCAACCCGGAAATTCATCGTTTGACAACGGGCAAAGAAATCGTCGAACAAATGGGCGACCAGCTTGACGCGTTTGTGGCCGGCATCGGGACGGGCGGAACGATCACAGGCGCCGGCAAAGTGTTGCGTGAAGCGTATCCAAACATTAAAATTTATGCGGTTGAGCCGGCTGATTCGCCGGTCTTGTCGGGCGGCAAACCGGGCCCGCATAAAATTCAAGGAATCGGAGCCGGATTTATCCCGGATATTTTGGATACAAGCATTTACGATGAAGTCATTACCGTCACAACCGACGAAGCGTTTGCGGCTGCCCGCCGCGCCGCCCGCGAAGAAGGCATCCTTGGCGGCATTTCGTCCGGCGCTGCCATTCATGCGGCATTGAAGGTGGCGAAAGAGCTCGGCAAAGGAAAAAAAGTGCTTGCCATCATCCCGAGCAATGGGGAGCGCTATTTGAGCACGCCGCTTTACCAATTCGAAGACTAAGCAGCTTTACTTTCGGCAGGGGTGACCCTGTCGAACTTTTTTATGTTTATGGGTGATATGAGCGCCGACTCATTGTACAATAAGGATAATGATGAGCGTCGTAAAGGGGTTGGCTGTGATGAAACAAAGACGAAGGCGGCTGAAGCGGACCATTCATTACAGCGGGCGGGATTGGTTTTATCAGTATGAGCAACTGGCATACGGCCGGCGGCACCACGTGTTGCTGGAGAGCGGACAAGGGGGAAGATACAGCATCATCGGCCTCAATCCGAGCGGGATCATTCGTGCCGCCGGGCATCAGCTGTCCATTATCTATCGTGGAAAAGAAACGGTGCTGAACGGGCCACCGCTCGAGTTGCTGCAGCAATGGTTTTCACAACGTGTGGCGCCGGGGGAGGGGGAGCCGCTCCCGTGCCAAGGCGGGTTGGTCGGCTATATCAGCTATGACGCCGCTCGTTATATCGAACGGCTTCCATCGCTGGCTGTAGATGATTTGCAGCTACCGTCTATGCAGTTTTTTGTATTTGACGATGTGGCGATTTACGATCATCAAACCGATCGCCTTCATTTGCTCGCTTATGCAGATGAAGGGGAAGAAGGAGAAGCGGAGCGGCGGTTGGAGATGTATGAACGGCTGTGGCTTGAAGAGCGAAGCAGCCCGCCGGTTTGGCCGTCCGTTGTCTCATCGGCTTGTCCATCGGTTTCCATGACAAAGGAGCAGTTTATGGAAGCGGTCCGCCGCGTTCAACATTATATTGCAGCGGGCGATGTGTTCCAAGTTAATTTGTCGGTGCGCCAGTCCCGTCCGCTGTTGACCCACCCGTTCGCTGTGTACAAACAACTGCGGACCATTAACCCGTCGCCGTACATGGCGTATGTGCATACCCCTGAATGTCAAATTGTCAGCGGTTCGCCGGAGCTGCTCGTCCGCAAGCAGGGAGAACGGCTGGAAACACGCCCGATAGCCGGAACCCGCTCGCGCGGACGCACGGAAGCGGAAGACGGGCAAATCGCCCGCCAACTGCTAGCCAGCGAAAAAGAGCGGGCCGAGCACGCCATGCTCGTTGATCTTGAGCGGAATGACCTTGGGCGTGTCTGTGTCTATGGGACGGTGCGTGTCGATGAGTGGATGACGGTGGAAAAGTATTCGCATGTGATGCATATTGTTTCCCACGTATCCGGCATCATGGCTCCGGAACATGATGCGTTTTCTGTTATTCGTGCGATGTTTCCCGGCGGAACGATCACCGGCGCTCCGAAAGTGCGGACGATGGAAATCATCGAAGAATTGGAGCCGGTTCGCCGCGGTTTGTACACCGGTTCGATCGGCTGGATCGATTTTCAAGGGAATATGGAGCTAAACATCGCCATCCGCACGATGGTTGTGAAAAACGGGCTGGCCCATGTGCAAGCAGGCGCAGGCATTGTCATCGATTCCAACCCGGAGCACGAGTACAAAGAATGTTTGAAAAAAGCCGCTGCCCTCTGGAAAGCGAAAGAGCTGAGCGAAGCAGAGACTTTATTTCAGAGCATGAGGTGAGAAGGATGATCGTCATGATCGATAACTATGATTCGTTTACGTACAATTTGGTGCAATATTTAGGGGTTTTAGGCGAAGAGCTGTTCGTAAAGCGGAACGACGAAATTACGGTGGACGAGATTGAGCAGCTTCATCCCGATTTTATCATGATTTCCCCCGGCCCATGTACACCGAATGAGGCGGGAATCAGCTTGGCCGTTATCGATCGCTTCGCCGGCCGCATCCCGATTTTTGGCGTCTGCCTCGGCCATCAGGCGATCGCCCAGGCGTTTGGCGGCCGCGTCATCCGTGCCCCAAGGCTGATGCACGGGAAAACGTCGTCCGTTTACCATGACGGGGAAACGATTTTCCGCGGCGTGCCAAGCCCGTTTACAGCGACGCGCTACCATTCCCTTATCGTTGAGAAAGAGACGCTTCCAGACTGTTTCATCGTGTCGGCTTGGACGGACGAAGACGAAGTGATGGCCATTCGCCATAAAACATTGCCAATCGAAGGAGTGCAGTTCCACCCGGAGTCGATTATGACCAGCCATGGGATGCAGCTGCTGAAAAATTTTATTGATACGTACAAAAAGGCGTGATGGGCATATGTATGTGTATGTCAATGGGGAGATTGTCCCGTATGAGGAGGCGAGGGTTTCGGCGTTTGACCACGGTTTTTTATACGGGATCGGCTTGTTTGAGACGTTCCGCACGTATGAGGGACATCCGTTTTTGCTTGACGATCATTTAGCGCGGCTAAATCGCGGGCTTTCCGAGTTGCGCATCCAAAAGCAGGTAAGCCGTGCGGAGGCGCTCGGGATCATCGAGCGGTTGCTCAGGGCCAATGGTCTTCAGGACGCCTATGTACGTTTCAACGTCTCGGCTGGGGTTGGCGGTCTTGGCTTGTCGATGGAGCAGTATAGCCATCCAACGGTGATCGTCTATATGAAGCCGCTGCCGCCATCCGCCCCTCCAGAAGGGAAAGAAGGGGTCGTTTTAACAACGAGGCGGAACAGCCCTGAAGGCGATGAACGGTTAAAATCGCATCATTATTTAAACAATATAATTGGAAAGTGGGAGCTTGGCCGCCGTGTGGATGTGGAAGGCATTTTTTTAAATCGGGACGGGCAAGTAGCCGAGGGAATCGTTTCGAATATTTTTTGGGTCAAGGACGGCGTTGTCTACACCCCGGCGCCGTCTGTCGGCATATTAAACGGCGTTACGAGGCAGTTCGTCATCGCCTTGCTCGAACGGCTTCATATCCCGATTAAAGAGGGAGCGTATCCCCTGTCCCATTTGCAGGAGGCTGATGAGGTCTTTATTACGAATTCACTGCAGGAAATTGTGCCGCTTCACTGCATCGGCCGCCGCTCTTATAGCGGAAAACATGGCCCGGTGACCTGTGCGCTGCAACATCATTACCGCCGCTTTACCGATACATTATGGACGAGGAACGAACTGAAAGAAAGGATGAACGAATGATGGCAACGATGACGCGTTCCTTTGTATTAAAATGCCGCGGGCATGAGCTGGATTTGCGCCAAAAAACGTTGATCATGGGCATTGTCAATGTGACGCCTGACTCGTTTTCCGACGGCGGCCGGTTTTATGAAGTGGAAAAAGCGGTCGAGCATGCGAAACGGCTCGTGGCGGAAGGAGCCGACATCATTGACATCGGCGGTGAATCAACTCGTCCGGGGGCGGATCCAGTGCCGCTTGATGAAGAGCTACGGCGCGTCATTCCGGCAGTCAAAGCGATCGCCGATGCGGTGGACGTGCCGATTTCCGTCGACACGTATAAAGCCGAGGTCGCAAGGCAGGCCATTGAAGCGGGAGCGCATATCATCAACGACGTTTGGGGCGCCAAAGCCGATCCGGATATGGCCCACGTCGCCGCTTCGTACGGAGTGCCGATCATTTTAATGCACAACCGTCACGATATGGCATACCGCGATCTCATTTCCGACATGATCGCCGACTTGAAGGAGAGCATCCGTATTGTCAAACAGGCGGGAGTAAAAGAGGAAAACATTATTGTAGATCCGGGGATCGGATTTGCCAAAACGGTTGAACATAACCTGGAAGTGATGCGGCGTCTCGATGAGTTTGCTGCTTTGGGATACCCACTTTTGCTTGGCACATCGCGCAAACGGTTTATCGGCCATGTGCTCGATGTGCCGGTTGAGGAGCGGGTCGAAGGAACGGGGGCAACAGTTTGCCTTGGCATCGTGAAGGGGGCGCATATCGTCCGCGTCCATGACGTATTGCCGATCGCCCGCATGGCGAAAATGATGGATGCGATGCTCGGGAAAGGAGAGAGCGGCCATCGATAAAATTTATATTCAAGGTATGGAATTTTACGGTTATCACGGAGTGCTCCGAGAAGAAAACGTCCTCGGCCAGCGGTTTTTGGTCGATGTGGCCCTTGAGCTCGACTTGCGTCCAGCCGGCCGGAGCGACCGTCTCGAGCATACGGTGAACTATGCGGAAGTATACGAGCGCTGTCGGACGATCGTGGAAGAGAGGACGCTCGCCTTGATCGAAGCGGTTGCCGAGGCGATCGCGGATGAGCTGCTTGCCGCTTTCCCCGCCGTTCAGCGGTGCACGGTGAAAGTAATCAAGCCGAATCCGCCCATTCGCGGCCATTATCAGCATGTCGCCGTTGAAATCTACAGGGGGCGGTAAGATGGAAAACATTGCGTATATTGCTTTAGGTTCCAACCTTGGAGATCGTGCGTACTATTTGCGTTCAGCCGTCGCGGCGCTTCATCGCCATAAGGGAATTTTTGTCACATCGGGTTCGTCCATCTATGAAACCGACCCGGTCGGTTACGTCAACCAAGACAAGTTTTTAAACATGGTGATTGAGGTGGCGACCGCTTTGTCGCCATTTGCTTTGTTTGACGTGACGCAACAAATCGAACAGGAATTTGGCAGGAAAAGGGAAACTCGATGGGGGCCGCGCACGTTAGACCTTGACATTTTGTTGTACAATCATGAAAATATTGAGACAGAGCGACTTGTCATTCCGCATCCGCGCATGGCGGAGCGGGCGTTTGTTTTAATCCCGTTGCTCGAGATCAATTCCCATTTGACAATACCGAACGTTTCGGAACCGTTAGCAGACATTATTGACCGACTACCCGACAAAAAAGGAGTTCGTGTATGGAAGCAGAAAGATGGGGAAGACGTATTCGCGCTTTTCGAAAGCTGAAAGGATATACACAAGAAAAGTTGGCCAAGGAACTCGGCATTTCCGTTTCGATTCTCGGCGAAATTGAACGGGGGAACCGGATGCCGTCCGACACGCTTGTCGGACAGATCGCCGAGCGGCTGAACGTATCGGTTGAGGAGCTGGCACCGCCAAAGTTCGAATCAAACAGGTAGAAAGGAGCATTCCCGTTAGAAGCTTTTCCGGGGACTTGATCAAAAAAAGCCCTCTTGGTATGATGCAGGGGTGTCAACCACATCACTCACCATACCAAGGAGGACTTCAGATGAATTGTACACAAAACTATAAAATTGATCAAGTTACGGAACAAACGCT
>NZ_JAFWFM010000128.1:0-20011 GCF_017515625.1 Geobacillus sp. | reverse complement strand
CTTGATCAATTTTATAGTTTTGTGTACAATTCATCTGAAGTCCTCCTTGGCATGATGGTAGGTATTGTTTGACACCCCTGCATCATACCAAGAGGGCTTTTTTTGATCAAGTCCCCGGAAAAGCTCCTAACGGGAATGCTCTTTTGTCGCATAATGGTGCAACGCAAGCAATTCCCGCTTGCAGCCTGTCATGTGTTCAAAAAGGGGAATGACAGCTTCCCTTATTTCATTGATGTCGACCGGCAAGCCGGACCGCCAAGATTGAAACCATGTCTTGTATTGGCGGACGGTCTCTAAATATAAAGAGAGCGGCCGTTGATCCTCCGCCGCGGCCGAATCCCCCGGCGAAAATGGTTCGCCGTTTGCGAGAAACGGCTCAATCTCCACTTCCTCTACAAGAAATTTTTCAAGCACTTGCAACAACGGTGTTGTCATAATAGTGTTTTTTGTCATAATCGGCCGTTTCGTTTTGCCGATTACATCTTCAGCAAGCACACAGCCTTCGCGAAGCTGGGAGCGCTTCACGCGAACCATCCATGTAGCCCCCCGTCTTTTTGTTTTTATCGTAGCACGATTTATATAGATGCAATTTAAAGCTTTAACATTTTTCGTTTTGACCGGTCATTTCATCCAACGGTCCGTCACGCCTTAGCGTGACGGAGGCAAGCCTACGGCTTGCCTTCGACAGTCAAAAATGGATGAGCCACTTTTCCTTCAAGGATATGTTAAACGATTTCGTTGCATCTATTATAGGCTGCAATAACAGCACTTTCGCAATCGGAAAGCCCAATAAGCGCGTTTCGCTTTCCGATTCGCCGTAAAAACAGACGCACGCATTTTCAAACGAAAGGACGCCCCGCACCTGCAGGCGGAACGCCATTCAATTAAGCGGGATGCCCTTCTTCCTCTCTCTCTCTTCTTTTTCTTCCTCTGGCACTTTGGCAACTGTCGCTACACACTCATGTTCGTCTTCGTCCGAGAGGCGAATGAGCTTGACGCCTTGGGCAATTCTCCCTGTCCTGGAAATATCGCTGACAGCAATGCGGATCAGCACGCCGCCTGTCGTAATGACCATTAAATCTTCATTGCCGACGACTGTTGTCACTGCAACAACAGGACCGTTCCGTTCCGTGACATTGCATGTTTTCAACCCTTTTCCGCCCCGGCTTTGCACGCGATACTCCGAAGCTGGGGTGCGTTTGCCGAACCCTTTTTTCGTCACAACAAGAACATCATGATGGTCTTCCAAGATTTCCATGCCAACGACTTCATCGCCGTCATCGAGTGAGATGGCCTTGACTCCCGTCGCACTGCGGCCCATTGTCCGCACATCCGTTTCTGGAAAACGGATGAGCATTCCTCTTTTCGTGCCGATAATCAAATGTTTTTTACCGTCCGTCAACTTGACGGAAATCAGCTCATCCCCCTCGCGCAAGTGAATGGCGATGAGCCCATTGTTGCGGATGTGGGCGAAAGCTGAGAGCGGAGAGCGCTTGGCGATCCCTTGCTTTGTCGCAAACACGAGATAAAGCTCATTATCAAACTCATTTTCAATGGGAATCATGGCGTTGATCCATTCATCCTTGTCGAGCTCAAGCAAGTTGATGATCGGCAACCCTTTGGCGGTGCGTCCGAATTCCGGAATTTCATAGCCTTTCGCCTGGTATACTTTACCTTTATTTGTAAAAAACAGCACGTTGTCATGAGTAGAAGTGACGAGCAAATGTTCGACAAAATCATCCTCGGCTGTATGCATGCCTTGCACGCCCCGGCCGCCGCGTTTCTGGCTTCGATACGTCGATAACGGCAGGCGCTTAATATATCCTTTATGAGTGAGCGTAATGACGACATGTTCGTGCGGGATTAAGTCTTCGTCGTCAAACTGTTCGACAGCCCCCGCAATGATCTCTGTGCGCCGCTCGTCGTTAAACCGCTCTTTGATTTCGGCCAGCTCATCGCGAATGATCTGCAATACTTTCTCTTCGTCAGCCAACACTGCTTTCAACTCAGCGATGAGGCGGAGAAGCTCTTGATACTCCTGTTCAATTTTTTCCCGCTCGAGGCCGGTCAGCCGTTGCAGGCGCATATCTAGGATCGCCTGCGCCTGCCGTTCGCTGAGCGAAAACCGCTCCATCAACCCTTCGCGCGCTATTTCTGTCGTTCGCGAACGACGGATGAGATCGATCACTTCATCCAAATGGTCAAGGGCAATGCGCAAGCCTTCAAGAATATGGGCGCGCGCTTCAGCCTTTTTCAGCTCAAAGGCAGTTCGCCGGCGGATGACCGTTTTCTGGTGGTTCAAATAGTGCTCCAAACATTCTTTTAAGTTCAACACTTTCGGCTCGCCATCCACCAAGGCGAGCATGTTGATTCCAAAACTCGTCTGCAAGGCGGTATGTTTGTATAAGTTGTTTAACACGACCTTCGCATTCGCATCGCGCCGCACTTCAATAACGATGCGCATTCCGCTCCGGTCCGATTCATCGCGCAAATCGGTGATGCCGTCGATTTTTCTCTCGCGCACCAATTCGGCGATCCGTTCAATCAGCTTTGCTTTGTTCACTTGATAGGGGAGTTCGCTTACAATAATCGTTTCCTTGCCATTGGCATGCTGCTCAATTTCAGCCTTGGCGCGCAACGTAATGGATCCCCGTCCCGTTTCGTACGCCTTGCGGATGCCGCTGCGGCCGATGATTTGCCCGGCCGTCGGGAAATCCGGACCAGGAATGTATTCCATCAAGTCGGCAACGGTCATCTCCGGGTTTCGGCTTAACGCCAACAGCGCATCGATGACCTCGCCAAGCTGATGCGGAGGGATGTTCGTCGCCATCCCAACGGCAATGCCTGACGAACCATTGACAAGCAAGTTTGGAAACCGTGACGGCAGCACAACCGGTTCTTTTTCTGAACCGTCGTAGTTATCTTGGTAATCGATCGTGTCTTTATTGATGTCGCGCAACAGCTCCATGGCGATTTTCGACATGCGGGCTTCCGTGTAACGCATGGCCGCTGCTGCATCGCCGTCGATCGACCCGAAGTTGCCGTGCCCGTCAACGAGCATGTACCGGTAGTTGAAGTCTTGCGCCATGCGCACCATCGTATCATACACGGCGGCGTCGCCGTGCGGGTGGTATTTCCCGATCACTTCGCCGACGATGCGGGCTGACTTTTTATACGGTTTATCAGCGGTCATGCCGAGGTCATGCATGGCATATAAAATGCGGCGGTGCACCGGTTTCAGCCCATCGCGCACATCCGGCAAGGCGCGGGAAACGATGACACTCATGGCGTAGTCAAGGAACGACGAGCGCATTTCCTGGCTGATATTGACTTCGCGAATGCGCGATTGTTCATGTTCTGCCATTCATATAAACCTCCCTTTTGAGCCTTCTTCGGCCCGGTCTGCCTTTACAGGGAGCAGACATAGGCGGACGGCGGGCGCCGCTTCGTTTGCGCCCCGGTTGGCCCCGTCGGCAAAAAGAAGCGAGGAGGGCGGCCCCATCCCTCTCTTTTCATCCTAAATGTCCAAGTTTTTCACATAACGGGCGTTTTCTTCGATAAATTGGCGGCGTGGCTCGACTTTGTCGCCCATTAAAATTTCAAACGTTTCATCTGCGTCAATGGCATCTTGCAAACTGACTTGAAGCAATGTTCGCTTTTCCGGGTTCATCGTCGTCTCCCAAAGTTGCTCTGGGTTCATCTCGCCCAACCCTTTGTAGCGTTGGATTGTCGGCTTCGGTTGTTCCGGCAGCTCAGCAAGAATTTTTTCGAGCTGGCGGTCGTTGTAAGCGTAGCGCACTTGTTTTCCTTGTTCGATTTTATAAAGGGGCGGTTGGGCGATGTACACATAGCCGTGCTCGATAAATTGACGCATGTAGCGATAAAAGAATGTCAAAAGAAGCGTGCGGATATGAGCGCCGTCGACGTCCGCATCGGTCATAATGATGACTTTATGATAACGCGCCTTTGAGATGTCGAACTCTTCACCAATGCCGGTGCCAAGAGCGGTGATGATCGCCCGCACTTCGTTGTTGGACAAGATTTTGTCGATTCTTGCCTTCTCAACGTTGAGAATTTTCCCACGCAACGGCAAAATTGCCTGGAAATGGCGGTCGCGCCCTTGTTTCGCTGAACCGCCCGCCGAATCCCCCTCCACGATATACAGCTCGCTGATCGACGGATCTCTTGACGAGCAGTCGGCAAGTTTGCCCGGCAAATTGGAGACTTCAAGCGCGCTTTTGCGCCGCGTCAGTTCGCGCGCCTTTTTGGCCGCTAGGCGGGCGCGGGCGGCCATCATCCCTTTTTCGACAATTTTTCGGGCAATGGTCGGGTGTTCGAGCAAAAACGTTTCAAATTGTTCAGAAAAGACAGCGTCCGTCACCGTGCGCGCATCGCTGTTGCCGAGCTTTGTTTTCGTCTGCCCCTCAAATTGCGGGGAGGGGTGTTTGATTGACACAATGGCCGTCAGCCCTTCCCGCACATCTTCCCCCGTCAAATTGGCATCATTGTCCTTGAAAATTTGCTGTTTGCGGGCGTAGTCATTGATGATGCGCGTCAACGCCATTTTAAAGCCGGATTCATGCGTGCCGCCTTCGTGCGTATGGATATTATTCACGAATGAATAAATGTTGCTCGTATAGCCGTCGTTGTACTGCAAGGCGATTTCGACAGCGATGCCGTCGCGCTCGCCGGCAATGTAAATCGGCTCTTCGTGCAACACTTCCCGCGTCCGATTCAAATGGCGGACGTAAGAGCGGATGCCGCCTTCATAAAAGTATTCACTTTTCCGGTTGTCAACCCGTTCATCCGTCAAGGTGATTTTCAAGCCGCGGTTCAAAAAGGCGAGCTCGCGCAGCCGGGCGGCCAACGTTTCGTAATCAAACTCGGTCGTTTCTGTAAAAATTTCCGGATCCGGCTTAAAGCGGGTCGTCGTCCCGGTTCGGTCCGTCTCGCCGATGACTTGCAGATCGGTGCACGGATTGCCCCGCTCGTATTTTTGATAATGGATTTTCCCATCTCGGTATACGTAAACTTCCAGCCATTCCGACAAGGCGTTGACGACCGAGGCGCCGACGCCGTGCAAGCCGCCGGATACTTTATAACCGCCGCCGCCGAACTTCCCGCCGGCGTGCAGAACGGTCATGATGACCTCAACAGCCGGCCGTCCGGTTGCCTCATGCACATCGACTGGAATGCCGCGCCCGTTGTCAGCGACCGTGATGCTGTTATCCTTTCCGATCGTCACATGAATTTCCGTGCAATAGCCGGCTAATGCTTCGTCAATGCTGTTGTCGACGATTTCCCAAACGAGGTGGTGCAGCCCTTTAGGCCCCGTCGAGCCGATGTACATCCCCGGGCGCTTTCGAACTGCTTCAAGGCCTTCGAGCACTTGGATTTGGCTCGCGTCGTACGCTCGCTCAACCCGTTGTTCCATTGTCATGCCAGATCACCTACGCTTTCTTTGCAAACGTTCAACGTTTTGCGGTCAAGAAGGAGCAGCTACCGAACCGGAGTGGACTCGATAAATAGCCGCTTCTTGAATGATATCGTGCTTAATGCCGTCAATGCTCGTTGTGGTCACGAAAGTTTGCACTTTTTTTCGGATCGCATCTAAGAGGTGGGTTTGCCGAAAGTCATCAAGTTCGGACAGCACATCATCGAGCAACAAAATGGGGTAATCACCTAACTCGGAAAAGATGAGCTCAATTTCCGCCAGTTTCACCGCCAGCGCGGTTGTGCGCTGTTGCCCTTGGGAACCGAACGTTTGGACGTTTTTTCCGTTGACGATAAACGCGATGTCATCGCGATGCGGGCCGGCAAGCGTCGTTCCCCGCTCGATTTCCCGTTTTCGCAAGGAAGCGAACGTTTCGCAGTATGCTTCTACTATTCTCGACAATTCTGCCTTTTCTGATACGTCGACCGACGGTTCATACCGAATGCCGAGTTGTTCAGCTCCGCGGCTGATTTCACGGTGGATCGGCATCGCCCACTGCTCAAGCAGCGATAAAAACTGGCGGCGCCGCAACGTAATCTTCGCCGCCAGCACGGCGAGCTGTTCGGTTAATACGTCAAGCACCGCCTCGCCGCCCCTCTCGCGCGTCTGCATCATCTTCAAGCAGTGGTTGCGCTGCTGCAACAGTTTTTGGTATTGCCCCAAATCATGTATATAAACGGGGGATACTTGTCCGATTTCCATATCGATAAACCGCCGCCGCACTTGCGGACTTCCTTTGACCAGATTCAAGTCTTCCGGAGCGAACATGACGACATTTAACTGCCCGACATATTGGCTGAGCCGTCGCTGCTCAATATGGTTGCATCTCGCTTTTTTCCCTTTTTTTGAGATAAGCAGTTCAAGGGCAAGAGAACCGCTTCGTTTTTCCGCTCTTCCTTCTATTTTAGCATACTCTTCATTCCAACGGATAAGGTCTTTATCGTTCGATGTGCGGTGCGATTTCGCCATGGCCAATACATAAATGGCCTCCATCATATTTGTCTTCCCTTGGGCATTTTCCCCGAGAATGACGTTGACGCCTTGGCTGAAATTCACCATTTCATGTTCGTAGTTGCGGTAGTTCGTTAACACTAAGTCGGTTAAAAACACCCGATCTTCACCTACTCTGCCCGTACAACGACAAACGTGCCGATTTGCTCCACATCCACCCGGTCGCCGTCTTTTAACTTCCGCCCGCGCCGGGTCTCTCTTTCGCCATTGACGAGCACGTTGTATTCCTGCAAAAACCATTTCGCAGCGCCGCCTGTATCAATTAACTGCACAAGCTTCAACAGCTGTCCTAACGTGATCGTTTCCGTTTTAATCGTCACCGTTTGTTCCATCCGTTCATCGCTCGCTTTCCTCTAAGTCGCCTATTCCTTTATTTTATCGAAAACATCGCCCGCCCGCAAAGAAAGCCGATGAAGAGAATGGGACGCAATTGTCCCCATCCTCTCCATCGGAGGCATTGCGAAAAGGACGGCGTCCATGACTAGATCGCCTTTTATGCGTTTCCGACATACATCAATATGTTCTTACCGGCAAAATGAGCTGCAGCATCGAGTCGGTGTAAAGCGGACGCAGCACGAACGGGCGCATTGCCCCGGTGAAACTGATTTGAATATCGGTGCCATCAAGGGCCCGGAGTGCATCCATCATATATTTTGCGCTGAACGAGATGTTTAACTCTTCCCCTTCAAGTGATTCGGTCTGCAACTGTTCCGTCACTTTCCCGATTTCTGGAGAAACCGAGGAAATTTCCAACAGCCCTCCCGGGAGCGTCGTCAGTTTCACGACATTGTTTCTCCCTTCCCTTGCAAGCAGTGATGCCCGGTCAATCGCTTGCAAAAACTCTTTCGCATTGACGGTCATCGTTGTTTTGCTTTCTGTCGGAATCAGGCGGGCTGTTTCCGGATAGTTTCCGTCAAGCAGCCGGGAAAAGAAAAGAAGATGTTCCGCTTTAAACAACACTTGGTTGGCCGTTATGACAATATCAACCGGAGCGCTGCCGTCGTCCAAAATTTTGCTCAGCTCGTTTAGACTTTTCCCCGGAATGACGACGTTGTACGACACAGCATGTCCTGCTTCAATTTTTACCTTTCGCATCGCCAAACGATGGCTGTCTGTCGCCGTGCAGACGAGTTCGTTATTCTCCACTTTCCAGTTGACACCTGTCAAGATGGGGCGCGTTTCCGATGTTGAAACAGCAAAAACAGTTTGTCGGATGATTGTCTTCAATAGATCAGCCGGAATTTGAAAGACGTTTTCTTCCTCAATTTGCGGCAACCGCGGATATTCGTCGGCATTTAAGCCATTGAGACGGAATTCCGAGTGGCCTGAGCGGATGACAGTCAAAAAGTTGTCTTCCGTCTCGATCTCGACAGTTTGCTGCGGCAGCTTTTTGACAATTTCAGCAAAAAAGCGAGCTTGCAGCACGATGCTTCCCGGCCTTTTGACATCAACGAGCAGCCGACCTTCTTTTTCAAGCGGAATGAACGACTCGATCGAAATATCGGAGTCGCTGCCTGTCAATGTCACCCCAAGGGCCGTCGCTGTCAGTTTAATCCCTGTCAAAATCGGAATCGTCGTTCTCGTCGATACAGCTTTCATCACATCTTGGACACTTCTTGTCAGCGCTTCACGGTCAATCGAGATGTTCACTTGCTGTTCCTCCTCGTTTTAATGGTGATCGGAAATAAATTATAAAAATATAAAAAATAAAAACCGTAGTACTAGTAGTATGGCTTGTTGGTATGTGGATAACCAAGAAAAGCGAAGCAAGCACAGCTTGCCCACATGTGGATAAGCTGTGCGTAAGACGGCGGCGGTTATTCACAGTTGCTTCAGCTTTTCTTGGATTTCTTTCACATGTTTCTGCAGCTGCGTGTCGGTTTGCAAAAGCTTTGATATTTTTTCATGGGCGTGGATGACCGTCGTATGATCGCGGCCGCCAAATTCGTCGCCGATTTTCGGCAGCGAACAGTCGGTCAGTTCGCGGGAGAGATACATGGCGATTTGCCGGGGGAACGCGACCGATTTTGTCCGTTTTTTTGCCTTAAAGTCTTCAAGCTTAATATTGAAATGCTGTCCAACAACGCGCTGAATGTCTTGGATCGTGATCACTTTGGGCTTCGCGCTCGGAATGATATCCTTCAATGCTTCCGCTGCCAGGTCAGCCGTGATTTCTTTATTGATAAGCGATGAGTAGGCGACGACGCGGATGAGGGCACCTTCGAGCTCACGGATGTTCGAATCGATTTGATTGGCGATATAAAGCATCACTTCGTTCGGAATGTCAAACCCTTCCGCTTTCGCTTTTTTTCGGAGGATGGCGATCCGCGTTTCCAAATCAGGCGGCGTGATGTCGGTGATCAGCCCCCATTCAAAGCGCGAACGCAAGCGGTCTTCAAGCGTCGGGATTTCTTTAGGCGGCCGGTCGCTTGAAATGACGATTTGCTTGCTTTCCTCGTGCAGCGTGTTAAACGTATGGAAAAATTCCTCCTGCGTTTGTTCTTTTCCAGCCAAGAACTGAATATCATCGATTAGCAGAACGTCAACGTTTCGATACTTGTTGCGAAAATCGTCCGGGCGGTTGTCGCGAATGGCGTTAATAAACTCGTTTGTAAACTTTTCTGAAGATAAATAGACAACTTTCGCGGACGGGTTATGTTCAATGACGTAATGGCCGATCGCGTGCATCAAATGCGTTTTTCCAAGTCCGACTCCGCCGTAAATGAAAAGCGGGTTGTACGCCTTGGCCGGGGCTTCGGCGACCGCGAGTGATGCAGCATGGGCGAACCGGTTGCCGGAGCCGATGACAAACGTGTCGAATGTATATTTCGGATTTAACATGCTTTGCGGGAAATCATTCGCTTCCTCGTACTGCTTCCGCTGTTTTTTGGCCGGTTGAAACTCGAGTTCTTCGTCAGCCTGGTTTGGCGGAATGATAAATTTGACGGCCAGCTCTTCGCCGGTAATGGCGTAGATCGTTTCCCCAATTAAATGGGAATAGCGGGAATCAAGCCAGTCTCTAGCAAACTCGTTCGGGGCTACGATGACGAGCGTGTCACCACGCAAAGAGTGGGCTTTCGTTGACTTGAGCCAAGTCTCAAAGCTCGGCTTGCTGATTTTCCGTTCAATTTCCTGAAGCACGCGATCCCATAAATCATGGATATTTTCCACCCGTTGCCCCTCCCTTTTAATTCAGAGGATAATCATTTGTTTAAAAAAATAAGTTTGTGGAAAAGATATATTAAGGAAAAAAGACGGCTTTTCGACAAAACCCACCAACTGTGGACAACATTATAAACAAGATGTGAAAAAACATATCCACAACCTATCCACAAGTGTGGATATGTTTTTTTATCCACACAGTTATCCATTGTCGACCATAGTGAAAACACAATAATAATAGCAAATAAAACGGCTTGTTGCAACGGAATTTTTTGATTATCCACAAAACGGACAGGTTGTGAAAAAAACGTTATCCACACCGTTGCGTATGTGAAAAAATGTCGATAAATGTTGTGGATTGTGGTTGAGGACAGAAAAATTTATCCACATCAAGGCCGCCTCAAGAAAAGAGAAAGGGGCGGTTGACATTTGCTGAGATTGTTCAATATAATGAGAAAGACTGCCCGTAACAGTTATTCCTTCAGGGAGGTGTCATAGATGAAACGGACGTATCAACCAAATAGACGGAAGCGCAGCAAAGTGCACGGGTTCCGCGCGCGCATGAGCACGAAAAATGGGAGAAAAGTATTGGCGCGCCGCCGTCGCAAAGGAAGAAAAGTATTGTCTGCATAACAGGCCACTGAAGCTTCAGTGGTCTTTTTTCTCAATGTTTTGGCGGCGGGAAACTAGGCAAATGGAGTGTTTTAGGGGCATGAAAAAAAAATATCGCATCAAAAAAAACGAGGAATTTCAAGAGGTGTTTCAGCAGGGCGTCTCGGTGGCGAACCGCCAGTTTGTCGTCTACACGCTTGACCGTCCTGAGCAGCCTTATTTTCGCATTGGGCTGTCAGTCAGCAAAAAGCTTGGCAAAGCGGTTGTCAGAAACCGGATCAAACGATACATCCGCCAATGCTTTCTTGAATTGAAAGAAGAGGTCGCCCCTGGCAAGGACTATGTCATTATTGCCAGGCAGCCTGCGGCGGAAATGGGCTACGCGGAAGTGAAAAAAAGTTTGATCCATGTGCTGCGGAAAGCCGGGGGGCTGAAAAAGGAGGCTGAACACCAGATTTAGCCTGAAAAAACGCTCTCACAAGGGCGGAAAAAGATGATAAAATACATACAGTGAACTTGTACATGTGGGAGGAAAAAGAAGGTGAAAAGGCGAATACTATTCATTGCTTTGATCGGTGCATTGGCTGCCATGCTGGCCGGATGCACGGAAATCAATCAGCCGATCACTCCGGAAAGCAAAGGATTTTGGAATGAGTATATCGTTTATCCGCTCTCCTGGCTGATCAAATATGTGGCCGGGCTGCTCGGCGGAAGTTTTGGGTTGTCGATTATTGTCGTCACTATTTTAATCCGTTTGTTGATTTTGCCGCTGATGATCCAACAGACGCGCAATGCCAAAGCGATGCAAGCGCTTCAGCCGGAAATAGAGGCGTTGCGTAAAAAGTACAGTTCGAAAGACGCTCAGACACAGCAAAAGCTCCAGCAGGAAATGATGCTCTTGTTCCAAAAGCACGGGGTCAATCCGATGGCCGGCTGTTTGCCGATTTTAATCCAAATGCCGATTTTAATCGGTTTTTACCACGCGATTATGCGGACAAGGGAAATTGCCCAACATAATTTTTTATGGTTTGACCTTGGCGAAAAGGATCCGTACTTTATTTTGCCGGTCATTGCCGGGGTGACGACGTTTATCCAGCAAAAGATCATGATGGCCGGCTCCGCTCAGCAAAATCCACAAATGGCGATGATGCTTTGGATGATGCCGATTATGATCGTCATTTTCGCGATCAACTTCCCAGCTGCTTTGTCGCTTTACTGGGTCGTCGGAAATATTTTCTCCATTGTGCAAACGTATCTCATTAAAGGGCCGGAGATTGCCGCCCATTCAGGAGGAGCGAAAAAGTGAAAGAAGTGACCGCGACTGCCCGGACAGTCGAAGAGGCGGTGCAGTTGGCGCTCGCGCAGCTTGGCGTGCCTCGAGAGCGTGCGGTTATTGTTGTGCTCGATGAAGGGAAAAGAGGTTGGTTTGGCTTGTTTGGCGGCCGGCCGGCGGTTGTCAAAGCGGTGTTGAAAATGGATCCGGTTGAGGAGACGGTGCGCTTCTTGCAGCAAGTCATTGCGCATATGGGAGCGGAAGAGGCAGACGTCGAAGCTGTCCGTTGCGGCAAGCAAGTGACGCTCCACATCCATGGGGGGCCGGTCGGTTTGTTGATCGGCAAACACGGCCAAACTTTAAATGCTCTCCAGTTTTTGGCGCAGCTTGTCGCCAATCGCCATGCGGAGGAATATGTGTCGATTGCGGTTGACGTGGAGCATTATCGTGAACGAAGGGAAAAGGCGCTTGTGGAACTGGCGCACAAACTGGCAGCTCAGGCGGTCAGGACAGGCAAAGAAGTGAGGCTGGAGCCGTTGCCCGCCCATGAACGCAAAATCATCCATGCTGCGTTGGCCGGCCATAAGCATGTCTCTACCTATTCGGTTGGAGTTGACCCGCACCGCCTTATTGTTGTTTCCCCGATAACAAGCAAAAAATCGCCAACGAAAAGGACGCCCCTCTAACGAATGTGGAGGAGGCCTCTTTTTTTGCCCTCTTTCGCTTGTGTACTTGCGGCTGCGCGAAAATAGGCCAGCAATATATTTTTCCACAGCGGTTCTGAGCGTGCCATATTGTTATTCACATGTGGATAAGTTAAAATTGAACTAAACAACTATGCACAGGGAGCATGCGGCTGAGAAAGGCTGTGGATATAGAAGAAACGGAGAAAAGCGAGGTGAAAAGCGGTGACACAATTGGATACGATTGCCGCCATTTCAACGCCGATGGGCGAGGGGGCGATCGCCATCGTCCGGCTGAGCGGAGATGAGGCGGTGGAGATCACTGACCGGCTGTTTCGGAGCCCGAGCGGGAAGCGGCTGAAAGACGTCCCGTCGCATACGATCCATTACGGGCATATTGTCGACCCGAAAAGCGGCCGGGTCGTCGAAGAAGTGATGGTGTCGGTCATGCGGGCGCCGAAAACATTTACACGCGAGGACGTGGTGGAAATTAACTGCCATGGCGGATTTGTTTCCGTCAACCGCGTTTTGCAGTTAGTGCTCGCCAACGGAGCGCGGCTTGCCGAGCCGGGCGAGTTTACGAAGCGGGCGTTTTTAAACGGGCGCATTGACTTGTCCCAAGCGGAGGCGGTCATTGACTTGATTCGGGCGAAAACGGACCGGGCCATGAATGTCGCCTTGCAGCAAATGGAGGGGCGTCTTTCCAAGCTCATCCGCGAGCTGCGGCAGACGATTTTGGAGACGCTGGCGCATGTTGAAGTGAACATCGATTATCCCGAATACGATGATGTCGAGGAGATGACGCCGCGGCTGCTAAAGGAGAAGGCGCAATATGTGCGCCGGCAAATTGAAAAGCTTTTGTCGACCGCCAATCAGGGGAAAATTTTGCGCGAAGGGTTGGCCACGGTCATTATCGGACGGCCGAACGTCGGCAAGTCTTCGCTGTTAAATGCGCTCGCCCATGAAAATCGGGCGATCGTCACCGATATCCCGGGGACGACGCGCGATGTCATTGAGGAGTATGTCAACGTCCGCGGCGTGCCGCTCCGCTTGATTGATACGGCCGGTATCCGGGAAACGGAAGATGTTGTCGAACGAATCGGCGTCGAGCGCTCCCGGCAAATGTTGAAGCGGGCCGATTTAATTTTGCTCGTTTTAAACTACCACGAACCGCTGACAGAAGAAGATGAACGGCTGTTTGCGATGACGGAAGGGATGGATGTCATCGTCATTGTGAATAAGACCGATTTGCCCAAGAAGATTGACATGGAGCGCGTGAACGAGCTGGCGGCCGGCCGTCCGGTTGTGGCGACGTCGTTGTTGCGCGAACAAGGAATTGATGAATTGGAACAGGCGATTGCTGACTTATTTTTCGGCGGCGAACTGGAAGCCGGCGATTTAACATACGTCTCCAACTCCCGCCATATCGCCTTGCTCGAGCAGGCGAAACAGGCGATTGACGATGCCTTGGCCGGCATTGACGCCGGCATGCCGGTCGATCTTGTGCAAATCGATTTGCGCCGGGCGTGGGAGCTGCTTGGCGAAATCGTGGGTGATACAGTGCACGAAAGTTTGATTGATCAGCTGTTTGCTCAATTTTGTTTAGGAAAATAAGCAAGGAGGAAACAAGCATGGATTACCAAGGAGGATCGTATGACGTCATCGTCGTCGGCGCCGGCCATGCTGGCTGTGAAGCGGCATTGGCAGCTGCGCGCATCGGGGCGAAAACGCTCGTCATCACCCTTAACCTTGATATGATTGCGTTCATGCCGTGCAACCCGTCGATCGGCGGCCCAGCGAAAGGGATCGTCGTGCGTGAAATCGACGCTCTCGGCGGGGAAATGGGAAGAAACATCGATAAAACATACATTCAAATCCGGATGCTCAACACCGGGAAAGGCCCGGCCGTGCGCGCGCTGAGGGCCCAGGCTGATAAAGTGCTGTACCAGCGGGAAATGAAGAAGACGCTTGAAAGGCAGGAAAACTTGACGCTGCTGCAGGGCAAAGTTGAGCGGCTCATCGTGGAAGACGGCGTCTGCAAAGGCGTCGTTACGCAAACGGGGGCTCATTATTACGCCAAGGCGGTCGTCATCACAACCGGGACGTTTTTGCGCGGGGAGATTATCATTGGCGACATTAAATATTCGAGCGGACCGAACAATCAGCAGCCGTCGATCAAGCTGTCCGAGCATTTAGAGGAGCTTGGGTTTAAGCTCGTCCGCTTTAAAACGGGCACGCCGCCGCGCGTCAACAGCCGGACGATCGATTACAGCAAAACGGAAATTCAGCCGGGCGACGAAGAGCCGCGGGCGTTTTCGTACGAGACGACAACATACATCACGGATCAGCTGCCGTGCTGGCTGACGTACACGACGGAGGAAACGCACCGAATCATCGATGAAAATTTGCATTTGTCGCCGATGTACTCCGGCATGATTAAAGGAACCGGACCGCGCTATTGCCCATCGATCGAAGATAAAGTCGTTCGGTTCCATGACAAGCCGCGCCATCAAATTTTCCTCGAGCCGGAGGGGCGGGAAACGGAAGAAGTGTACGTGCAAGGACTGTCAACGAGCCTGCCGGAACATATTCAGCGCAAGCTTCTTGAAACGATTCCGGGGCTTGAGAAAGCGCAGCTCATGCGGGCGGGATATGCGATCGAGTACGATGCGATCGTGCCGACCCAGCTCTGGCCGACGCTCGAGACGAAGCTTGTGAAAAACTTGTATACCGCAGGGCAAATCAACGGTACGTCCGGCTATGAAGAAGCGGCGGGCCAAGGCATTATGGCCGGCATTAACGCCGCCCACCGTGCGCTCGGCCGCGAGGAGATCATTTTAAGCCGTTCGGACGCCTATATTGGCGTCTTAATCGACGATTTGGTGACGAAAGGGACGAACGAGCCGTACCGCTTGCTCACCTCGCGCGCTGAATATCGGTTGTTGCTCCGCCACGACAACGCCGATTTGCGCCTGACCGAGCTCGGCTATCGGATCGGCCTCATTTCCGAAGAGCGGTATCAAAAATTTTTGGCGAAAAAAGAGGCGATCGAGCGGGAGAAAAAGCGGCTGCAAACGGTGATCATCAAACCGACGCCAAAAGTGCAGGAAGTCATCCGCGAAGCGGGCGGAAGCGAGCTGAAAGACGGCATCCGCGCCGCTGATTTGCTCCGGCGTCCGGAAATGACGTATGAACATATTCGAAAACTGGCGCCGGCGGACGAGGACATCGCTCCGGAAGTGGCCGAGCAAGTCGAAATTCAAATCAAGTACGAAGGCTACATCCAAAAATCGCTGCAGGAAGTCGAGCGGCTCAAAAAAATGGAAAACAAAAAAATCCCGGAAGATATCGATTACGACGCCATCCAAGGGCTGGCGACCGAGGCGCGGCAAAAACTGAAGCAAGTGCGGCCGCTCTCAATTGCCCAGGCATCGCGCATTTCCGGCGTCAATCCCGCCGATATTTCGATATTATTAGTGTATTTGGAACAAGGAAGAATCGCGCGCGTGTCGAATGAATAAATCATGAGGGAAGGGATTGGCATATGGAGGCGACACAATTTCAATCCATGCTTGAAGAGAGAGGGATTTCCCTTTCTTCCCGGGCGCTTGCGCAGTTTGAGCGCTATTATGAACTGCTTGTGGAATGGAATGAGAAAATGAATTTGACTGCCATTACGGACAAGCCCGGCGTCTATGTAAAGCATTTTTTTGATTCGGTTTCTCCGGCTTTCTATTACAATTTTTCCGCGCCTATATCGCTTTGCGATGTCGGCGCCGGGGCGGGGTTTCCGAGCATTCCGCTCAAAATTTGCTTTCCGCAGCTGCGCATCTCGATCGTCGATTCGCTGCAAAAGCGCATCCGCTTTTTGGAGCATCTCGCAGCAGAGCTGGAACTTGCGGATGTAGCGCTGTACCATGACCGCGCCGAGACGTTCGCCCGCCAAAAGGGGATGCGCGAATCGTTCGATGTCGTCACGGCTAGAGCGGTGGCGCGCATGCCGGTGCTTGCTGAACTTTGTCTTCCGCTTGTGAAGACAGGCGGTACATTCATTGCGATGAAAGCTGCCTCAGCGCCGGAAGAGCTGAAAGAGGGGGAGAAGGCAATTTCTGTGCTTGGCGGGGAGGTGGCGGCGGTGGAAACGTTCATGCTGCCGTTCGAAGAGGGCGAACGGACGATCATTTTCGTCCGCAAAACGAAAAAGACGCCGGCTCGATATCCGCGCAAGCCGGGAATACCGAGCAAACAACCGATTCAATAAAACCCCTTGCAGACGGCGCGGGGGTCCGTCCCTCCGCTTTGCGTCCTATGCCAAGGGAAACAAAAGACGGCCTAAAGCAGCGGCGTATGCCGGGCAAAACAGAGAATATCGGCCAAGTATGTCCAAAGGTGGTGTAGGGGGATGAAGCATACGTTTTCGCGCTTGTTCAGCTTTGGAGAAAAAGAGCAAGAAGAAATGGGAGAAGACAAAGACCGGGAAGAAGTGCGCCATATTCCCATTTCCAGCATTATTCCAAACCGTTTCCAACCGCGCGCTGTGTTCGATGAGGAGAAAATCGATGAATTGGCGTTGACGATCCGCACGCATGGCATTATTCAACCGATCGTTGTGCGTGAATGCGGAAACGGCCAATTTGAAATCATTGCCGGCGAGCGGAGATGGCGGGCGGTGCAAAAGCTTGGCTGGACGGAAATCCCCGCTATTGTGAAAAACTTAAACGACAAAGAAACCGCCTCCGTCGCCCTCATCGAAAACCTACAACGCGAGGAATTGACGCCGATCGAAGAGGCGATGGCGTACGCCAGGCTGATCGAGCTGCACGATTTGACGCAGGAGGCGCTCGCCCAGCGCCTTGGCAAGGGGCAATCAACGATCGCCAACAAGCTGCGTCTCCTAAAACTCCCTCAGGAAGTGCAAGAGGCGCTGTTGCAGCGGACGATCACTGAGCGCCACGCACGCGCGTTAATTGTGTTGAAAGATAAAGAGAAACAGCTGAAACTGTTGCAAGAAATCATCGACAAACAGCTCAACGTCAAGCAGACGGAAGACAGGGTCGTCAAGATGCTCGAGGCTGGCGAGCGAAAGCCGAAGCCGAAACGGAAGGCGTTCAGCCGCGATATGCGTATCGCCGTCAACACGATCCGCCAATCGCTCTCCATGGTGGAAAACAGCGGCGTATCCGTCCATTCCGAAGAAGAGGAATTTGACGATTACTATCAAATTACGATTCGCATCGCGAAAAAATAATCATCAAGTCGCCTTTTGCCTCATCAAGCGCAGCTGATGAGGTTTTTTTCTTTCAGAAAACAAAGTCATTTTCCTTTTTTCATGGTAAAATAGAATTTACGAGTAAGGAATAGAGGTAGGTGGCACCGTGGGCAAAGTCATTGCTATTGCAAATCAGAAAGGCGGAGTCGGAAAAACGACAACAGCTGTCAACCTGTCGGCCTGTTTGGCGCATCTCGGAAAAAAAGTGCTGCTCGTTGACGCCGATCCGCAAGGAAACGCGACAAGCGGCATCGGCATTGAAAAAGGCGATGTCGACGAATGCATTTATAATGTCATTATTGGCGATATGAAGGCGAAAGAGGTCATTCGGCCGACGAACATTGAAAACTTATATGTCATCCCGGCGACGATCCAACTTGCCGGTGCAGAAATTGAGCTTGTTTCGGTCATTTCCCGAGAAATCCGGCTCAAAAATGCGCTTGAGCCGCTGAAAGCCATGTACGACTTTATCATTATCGATTGCCCCCCTTCGCTAGGGCTGCTTACGCTGAATGCGCTGACGGCGGCCGATTCCGTCATGATTCCCGTCCAGTGCGAATATTATGCGCTTGAAGGGCTCAGCCAGCTGCTGAACACGATTCGGCTTGTGCAGCGCCACTTAAACTATAATTTGCGCCTCGAAGGCGTCTTGTTGACCATGCTCGATGCGCGGACGAATTTAGGGTTGCAAGTCATTCAGGAGGTCAAAAAGTATTTTCGCGAAATGGTGTACGAAACGATCATCCCGAGAAACGTGCGGCTGAGCGAAGCGCCAAGCCACGGCAAGCCGGTGATTTTGTACGATGTCAAATCGCGGGGGGCGGAAGTGTATTTAGAGTTGGCGAAGGAGGTGCTTGAGCGTGGCTAAAGGTCTTGGTAAAGGCATTAATGCGCTGTTTCACAACCTCGAACTCGACGGAAAAGAGGGAGTGGTGCAGGAGGTCAGCATTCATGTCCTTCATCCGAATCCATACCAGCCGCGGAAAACATTTCAGCCCGAAACGATCGAAGAGTTAAAACAGTCCATTTTGCAGCACGGCATTTTGCAGCCGCTCATCGTCCGCCAGTCGGTCAAAGGGTTTGAAATTGTCGTCGGCGAGCGGCGCTACCGGGCGGCAAAAGAGGCGAACCTGCAGTTTGTGCCGGTCGTCGTGCGCGAACTGACCGATGAACAAATGATGGAGTTTGCCCTTTTGGAAAACTTGCAGCGCGAAGATTTGAACCCGATTGAAGAAGCGATGGCTTATAAAATGTTGATGGACAAACTGCATCTGACCCAGGAGGAAGTCGCCAGCCGCGTCGGAAAGAGCCGCCCGCACGTCGCCAATCATGTGCGCCTCTTGTCGCTTCCTCCCGACGTGCAAAAACTGCTTGCCGATGGAACGCTGTCAATGGGCCATGGACGTGCGCTGCTCGGGCTGAAGCAAAAAAGCAAAATGAAGTTCGTGATCGAGAGGATTGTCCGCGACGGGCTGAACGTCCGCCAGCTCGAGAAACTGATCCGGCAAATCAACGAAAATGTTTCACGTGAAACATCGAAACGGAAACCGCCGGAAAAAAGCGTGTTTCTCCGTGAGAGCGAATCGCTGTTGCGCGAAAAATTCGGCACAAACGTCACGATCAAACAGACGAAGAAAAAGGGGAAAATTGAAATCGAGTTTTTTTCTCCGGAAGACTTGCAAAGAATATTGGAACTGCTTGATGTGCAGTTCGACGAGTAGAGCGGTCTGGCAATAAGGGCCGGTTTATTTTTGCTGGAGCTAGAGAGGGTTGAACATCATGGTATTGCTAGGAACGATTGTGAACGGGCTCAGCATTGTATTCGGGGCATTGATTGGAAAATGGTTTCACCGCATTCCCGAACGGGTATAAGAGACGGTGATGGGAGGAATCGGGCTGGCGGTGGTGCTCCTTGGCATCCAAATGGGAATGAAAAGCGAACAGTTTCTCATTGTCATCTTCAGCCTTGTTTTCGGCGGCATTCTCGGCGAATGGTGGAATTGGGAGGAAAAGCTGAACCGGCTCGGACGATGGCTGGAAAAGAAAGTCGGCGGCAGCGGAGAAAGCGGCAGTGCCAAAGGATTTGTGAGCGCGACGCTGTTGTTTGTCATCGGGGCGATGGCGATTGTTGGGGCGCTTGACAGCGGACTGCGCGGCGATCATAGCGTCTTGTATACGAAGGCGATTTTAGACGGCTTTGCGAGCGTCATTTTGACGACGACGCTCGGCATCGGCGTCATGTTCTCCGCCCTGCCCGTTGTCCTGTACGAAGGCGGCATCGCGCTGCTGGCCACGCAAATTGAACGGTTCGTGCCAAGGGAAGTGCTGGATTCATTCATCGCGGAATCAACGGCCACCGGCGGAATTTTAACTTCCCTCCGAAAGAAGTCTCCTACTTCTAAACGTGAAGGTGCGCCAGCACCAGTGAAAGTGGGAGATGAATTTCGGTTGGCGTTAGCCAACGAATAGGATAGAATATGGCTAGAACGGACACCTTCGGAACGAAG
>NZ_JAFWFM010000127.1:0-10594 GCF_017515625.1 Geobacillus sp. | reverse complement strand
TTCATCGATTCTCCCATTTTTTTACTTTTTTGATCAAAAGTAAAAAAAGGACGCCGCGTATCCCCCGCCTACGCTTCGCTTAGAGGCGGGGGACTTGCGGCGTATGGGTTGTTAAAAAAGAAAGCGGCTAAACAGCAGCCAGCCGCCTTCTTTGACACGAATCCATGCATGAAACAAGAGATCGCCCATTCTTTGGCAAAACGAACCGGTTCCGACTCCTCTTGCTCAGTTCGCCGCCTCTTTACTCCCCAAGCGACTGCGCCGCGGTGATGAGCGCGAGCTTGTAGGCGTCTTCGGCGCTGCAGCCGCGCGATAGGTCGTTGACCGGCTTGTTCAGCCCTTGCAAAATCGGGCCGACCGCTTCAAAGCCGCCAAGGCGCTGGGCGATTTTGTAGCCGATGTTGCCCGCCTCAAGGCTCGGGAAAATAAAGACATTTGCGTCCCCTTGAATGACCGAGTCCGGCGCTTTCTTTTTCGCCACCTCTGGCACAAACGCGGCGTCAAATTGAAACTCACCGTCAAGGATCAGATCCGGCGCCATTTCTTTCGCCAACCGCACCGCCTCAACGACTTTTTCCGTCTCCGGCGACGAGGCCGACCCTTTCGTGGAAAAGCTTAACAGCGCTACGCGCGGCTTAAGGCCGAACATTTTGGCCGTCCGGGCGCTCTCGACCGCGATTTCAGCCAAATCTTGACTGTTAGGAGCAATGTTGATGGCGCAATCGGCAAACACATATTTTTCGTCGCCGCGCACCATGATGAACACGCCGGACGTTTTGCCAACGCCTGGCTTCGTTTTAATGATTTGCAAGGCTGGTCGGACCGTATCCGCCGTCGAATGTGCCGCCCCGCTGACGAGGCCGTCGGCCGCTCCCATATAAACGAGCATCGTACCGAAATAGTTTTCATCGAAAAGCAACTCGCGCGCCGTTTCTTCTGTCACTTTCCCTTTGCGCCGCTCCACAAACGCCGAAACTAGCTCATCAAACCCGCCGTAGCGGCGCGGGTTGACAATCTCCACCCCTTCAAGCGGCAAGCCAAGCGCAGCTGCTTTCACCCTTATCGCTTGCTCATCGCCAAGGACGATCGGCTGAAGCACTTGCTCCGTCGCCAAACGGCTCGCCGCCGTTAAGATGCGGTCATCGGTTCCCTCGGGAAACACGATTTTTCGAGCCGTACCGGTTACTTTCGCTTTTAATGCCGTAAATAAATCGGTTGTCACGATTCATGCCTCCTTCACGGTTGGCCCGCCTGTCTCCAGGCATCAGCCTTTCTCTACATTAAGCATACCGCTTCTCGCCAGAAACGCAACGCAGGTAAGCCTTCACAACAAATAATTCACCTTTTGCCACAATTCAGTCTACTTCCACTTTGATGCGCTGATAGCCGCTTTTTTGGCCAAACTATGATATAGTGGTACTGTACAATTGATTGAATAAAGGAGTGACGATGATGAGCGAAGCGGCCCAAACGTTGGACGGTTGGTATTGTTTGCACGATTTCCGCACGATCGACTGGAGCGCGTGGAAAACACTTCCAAACGAAGAGCGCGAGGCAGCGATCAGTGAGTTTTTAGCGCTTATCGACCAATGGGAGACGACGGAAAGCGAGAAGCAAGGAAGCCATGCCGTCTACACGATCGTCGGGCAAAAAGCCGATATTTTGTTCATGATTTTGCGGCCGACGCTGGATGAGCTGCATGAAATCGAAACAGCGCTTAACAAAACGAAACTCGCCGACTATTTATTACCTGCGTATTCGTACGTTTCGGTCGTGGAGTTGAGCAACTACTTGGCGTCCGGCAGCGAAGATCCGTACCAAATTCCAGAGGTGCGCCGCCGTTTGTATCCAATTTTGCCGAAAACGAACTACATTTGCTTCTATCCGATGGACAAGCGGCGCCAAGGCAACGACAACTGGTACATGTTGTCGATGGAACAGCGGCGCGAACTCATGCGCGCCCACGGCATGACCGGCCGAAAATACGCCGGCAAAGTGACGCAAATCATCACCGGCTCCGTCGGCTTGGATGATTTTGAATGGGGCGTCACCTTGTTTTCAGATGATGCACTCCAGTTCAAAAAGCTCGTCTATGAAATGCGCTTTGATGAAGTGAGCGCCCGCTTTGGCGAGTTTGGTTCATTTTTCGTCGGCACTCGCTTGTCGGTGGAAAAAGTTCCTTCGTTCTTCCATGTATAGAAAAGAGGGGCCCAAACGCGGCAGGGCCCTTCGCTTATTTTCCTGTTCTTCAAGCAACCGGCGAGCTCCTCCCCCTGAAAGGTCAGCCAAACGAGCGATTTCTTCCGCCGTCATCCCTTTGCACATCATGTTACGGGTCTTTCTTGCGCAACGGGTTTCCCTTTTTGGTCAACCCCCCCTGTTTCTGTCATATCCAGCCCAACTGCCCCATACATATAAATCAGAAATTCCTCCGAGAAATCGCCTGTCTGTCTGTCACCATTTTCCTGTTCCATCAATAGCCTATTACTGTCGAAATTCACAACGACTGAGGTGACGATATGGGTCAGATCGCTCCCTCCATTGTAGCCCACACAGAAGAGGAAGTGAAGTTGTTGGCTCGGCTCATGCGAGCCGAAGCGGAAGGAGACGGGCGGCTTGGGATGCTCATGGTCGGCAACGTCGGCGTCAACCGTGTCATCGCCGACTGCCTTGACTTCCGCGGCATCCGCACTATCCGGCAAATGGTGTTTCAAAGCCCGGGCGGCTTTGAGGCGGTGCAAAAAGGATACTTTTACCAACGGGCGCGAAAATTGGATATAGGCCTAGCCCGCCAAGTGCTCCGCGGTTGGCGCTACCACCCAGCGACAAACGCCCTTTGGTTTTTTAAACCACCTGAAGGTCAACCGTGCCCACCGCAATGGTTTGGCCAGTGGAACGTCGGCCGCTACAAATCGCATTGCTTTTTTGCACCGACTCCATCCGACTGCCCACGTGTCTATTCTTAATATTGAGGAGGGTTCTTTATGCCGAACAATCCAGAAAATCAATTTTATCCACTTGATGAGGAGCAACAATCATTTTATTATTCGCCGTTCGGTCAAGAACGGCAACAACCGTATGCATCCTATCCATACGGCTATCCGTATCCGCAGCCGTACTATCCGGCGGCGTACCCGTATTATTACTATCCGCAAGCGGCTGCCGCTCCAACGTTCGGTTTGCAGGCGCCGACGTTTACGGCCCCGACACCGATGCCGACCACCACCGGCCCATCGATTCCAGGGATGCTGCCGATTGAAGAATCGTACATTGAAAACATTTTACGGTTAAACAAAGGAAAAGTCGCCACTATCTATGCGACGTTTGAAAACAACCGTGAGTGGAATGCCAAGGTGTTTCGCGGCGTCATTGAAGCGGCTGGACGTGACCATGTCATTTTAAGCGACCCACAAACAGGCACACGCTATTTGATCCCGATGATTTACCTCGATTACGTCACGTTTGAAGGAGAAATCGCCTACGAATATCCGTTTGCCGGTGCCTCCGCCACGCCGCTCGCCTCCTATTCGCCGCGCTGAGTGCAAGCGAAAAACCGATGTTCGATGAGCAGGCTGCCCCAGGGTAGCCTGCTTTTTTTCATCCGATGCGACGTCCATCACAAGTTGCTGACGCCCAGTTGTCTATCATGGTGGCAAACGAAACAAAAAAGGTGCCTTCTATGATTGGGACGGCGCGTGATTTCCTGTTCGGGGTACACCTTGCCCGCGCTTCGCTTACAGCCATTTCAACGCCGCATAGCCGATCATCACCCAGGCGACCAAAAAAGCGACGCCGCCAAACGGAGTGATCGCGCCAAGCGGCTTAATCTGCGTTACACTTAATACGTACAAGCTCCCGGAAAACAACACGATGCCGGCGAACATCACCCAGCCCGCCGCACCGATCAGCCCGACATTTGGCGCCTTGCCAGCGAGCAATCCGACAACAAGCAGCCCTAATGCGTGGAACATCTGATATTGGACCGCCGTTTTCCAAATCTCCAAATAACGATCCGGAATCT
Organism: Geobacillus sp.; assembly: GCF_017515625.1. Lineage (NCBI taxonomy): Bacteria > Bacillati > Bacillota > Bacilli > Caryophanales > Anoxybacillaceae > Geobacillus > Geobacillus sp. The sequence continues at coordinate 6,573 of NZ_JAFWFM010000127.1, read as the reverse complement.
TCCCTTCCAGCCCGTGCGCGCCAAACGCTCCCAATGCGACGGCTAAAAACGCATTGAGCGCGCCGAGAAGGACGAATGTTTTCATAGCTGTTCCGCCTTTCTAATGAAAGATTGTTTTCCCTCATTACATTAATATAATGGAAATGTTCCTCGATAACAAATGACGAATAGGTGTCAGCCATTTCACTCGACAGAACCGGTCAATCGGGAGCGCCACCGGCAAGACCCGCATCCAAGCCGGTGAACCGCTTCTTGTTTTTTGGCGCAAACAAAGGCAAGCGATTCAACGGAGTTCTGTTGATCAACATTCCCCGTGGAGAAGACCGTTTTCCACGGTGTTTCGTTGCCCCCCTCAAAAATCCAACAACGACTCCCCGTTCGCCTCATCGTCAATGTCGGGAGAACGTCCTCCGACAGAAACACCCCCAAGCGAAAGCCCGCCAGCAACCGAAATCGGCCCGCCGACGGCAAGCGACTCTGTCGAGACAGACGGAACGGACGGCTGCGGCTGGCCTGTCGTTTCCAGCATCAAATCGCATAAAACGCGAATGGCAGCGACATGTTCACGCATCCGCTGCAGGTCATGGGCCGCCTTTGCCTTGCGCAATTCGTCTTCCATTTTGGCGACAACCGCCGCCAAAGAGATCGTCATGATATCTTCCCCCTTTCTTCATTCAGCGCGGGCGCCGATGTTCTCGATTTGCCAATCGATCGGTTCGCGTCCGTGCTTGGTTAAAAACGCGTTCGTCCGCGAAAACGGGCGATGACCGAAAAAGCCGCGCGCGGCGGAAAACGGGCTCGGGTGCGGCGCTTCAATAATCAGATGGCGCGGATTCGTAATCCGTTCTTTTTTCTCTTGCGCGTTCCGGCCCCAAAGCAAAAAGACGACCGGATCGTCTTTTTCGTTGACGAGCTCAATGACGCGGTCGGTGAAATATTCCCACCCTTTGCCGCGATGGGAGTTCGCCTGGCCGCGGCGGACCGTCAACACCGTGTTTAACAACAGCACCCCTTGCTCGGCCCATTTGACGAGATAGCCGTTATCTGGTATATAGCAGCCAAGGTCGTCATGCAGCTCTTTAAAAATGTTCGCTAAGGACGGCGGCACCGGCACGCCCGGCTTGACGGAAAAACTAAGCCCGTGCGCCTGTCCCGGGCCGTGGTACGGATCTTGCCCGAGCAGCACGACTTTGACGTTTGCATACGGTGTATAATGAAGGGCGTTGAAAATATCGTGCATATCGGGATAGATCGTCCGCGTCCGGTACTCCTCTTTTAAAAACTCGCGCAGCTTTAAGTAGTACGGCTTTTGAAACTCCTCTTCAAGCAGCGGAGCCCAGTCGTTTTTGAGAATCGGCATTGCGAGCAACTCCTTTGCCATCGGCTTTTTCCCTTTTATCATTGTAGCCCAAAAGACACCAGCGTCAAAGCGAAGTGAATGTTCAGATTGAGGCAACCATAGCGAAACCTGTTTCCCCAATAGGAAATGCGCCAATCCCCTGCCGCAGCCAAACCGGAACACGCCGGTCGCGGCAGGCGGAATAGAGGACAAAAATCTCCTTTTTTATTCTCTTCGCCCATTGTTTCCATCTTTCCATCATCATGTCCCCTTTTCATTCGACATTCCCTGTTTCAACAAGTATAAAATATGGGTATAGAAAGCGTAAACACCAAAGGCCGGACAAGCTAAACCGTCGTCGCCAACGCAACACGGGATATCCATCAAACGCACAGTGGGGTGAAAGAAATGGATCAGAAACAATTCCATCTTGTTCATGACGAACAGCCGGATCGGCACGTTGTATACATAAAAGGCGAACTGGACCTGGCGGCAGCCGAGCAATTTCAACACACCGTCGAACCGCTCGCCGGCGATGCATCCAAACCGCTCGTTCTTCGTCTCGAAGATTTAACGTATATTGACAGCACCGGGATCGGCATGTTTGTAGCGCTGTTAAAAACGCGGCATCAACTCGGGGCGCCGTTTGCCATTGAAAACGTGCCGCCGAAAGTGCGGCGTCTGTTCGATTTAACTGGAGTATCCTACTTTTTTTCCGAAATGAACGATGCGTCAGAAAGGATCGGAGGCCAATCATGAAAGAGCACGAAACGATCGTACAGCTGTCGATTCCAGCCGATTCACAGTTTCTTGACATCGTGCGTTTGACGTTATACGGGCTGGCTGCCAAAATGGGATTTTCCTATGAAGAAATCGAAGATATGAAAGTCGCCGTCTCCGAAGCGTGCAACAACGTCGTGCTTCACGCCTACAACGGAAGAAGCGGCGATATTCACCTCCGTTTTAAGATGAGCGCCGATGCGCTTTCCATCGTCATTAAAGATGAGGGAAAAGGGTTTGACTACAAACGGGCGATCAAACAGGCGGCGTCGCTGTCCGGCAAGCCACTCCAAGATGTGAAAGTCGGCGGCCTCGGCCTCTTTTTAATGGAAGCGCTCATGGATGACGTCCGCGTCACGACCAAAGGCGGAACGGAAGTCCGCCTAACGAAATTCCGCCTTCACGGCGAAGGAGAGCATGCCCATGACTGTATATCCCCCTCCTCTGTCCAAGAGCAAGCTTGACGCCCTTATTTCCGCCTATCAACAAACGAAGACGGAAGAAGCGGCGACAGCGTTGCTCGTGCGTTTTGAGCCGCTCATTGCGGCCGCAGCGAAAAAAATGGCGCGCAGCCGCCCTGATTTTTACGAAGACTTGTTTCAAGTCGGCCGACTGTCGTTTTTGCGCCTTCTTGACCATTACGACCCGAACCAAGGAACAAACTTTGAATCGTATGCGATGAAAAGCTTGATCGGCTATATGAAAAACTATTTGCGCGACAAAGCGTGGTATATCCAAGTGCCGCGCCGGGTGAAAGAGAAAGGAAGCAAAGTGCAGCAAGCCATCGACGAACTGACCGTCAAGCTCGAGCGGTCGCCGAACATAGATGAAATTGCCGCCCATTTAGGCTTATCGGTGGAAGAGACGATCGAGATTTTAGCCGGCCGCGACCATTACCAGGCGATTTCGCTCGACGCCCCGGTCCAAGACGGGGAAAAGGATGCGACGACGATCGGTGAATTCGTCGCGGATGAAGCGAACGAAATCGAGTCGCTGATCGAGCGAATGGATTTAGAGCAGGCGATCGGCAAACTGAGCGAGCAAGAACAAATCGTCATCGACGCCGTCTTCCGCCGCGGCGAGACGCAACGGTCGCTCGCTGAACGGCTTGGCGTCTCGCAAATGACGATCAGCCGCATTCAAAAGCGGGCGATCGAAAAGCTGAAACGGCAGCTGGCCGCTGCCTACCCGTCGTAACAGCCAAAAACGCCGCCGGCCGGCTAGGGCGGTATTAGCGGCGGCGGAGCAACAACAACGTCTGGTCGTCTTTTTGTTCGTATTGGTGGTACGCCTTGATATGCTCGTACAAATCGCAGACGATTTGCGCTGCCGGCTGGTCCAAATTGACGCGGGCAACCATCGAGGCGAGGACGGAAAAATCATCGTCCGCCTCTTCGCCGCGTTTTTCGGTCACCCCATCGGTGTACAGCAGCACAAAATCACCCGGCTCGAGCACTACCGACTTCGTCTCAAACGAAAATTGCGGAAACAACCCGAGCGCGCACCCTTTCGCGTGAAGCGGCACGCATTGTTTCGTTTTCGCCCGGTACCAAAGCGCCGGTTCGTGCCCAGCGCACGCGTACGAGAACGTATGCGTCTTTTCGTTGTAATTGCCGACAAACATCGTGACAAAAATCGACGGCTCGGTGTAGTCGTAGGCGAATCGGTTCAGCAGGTCAAGATACACGTGCGGCTGCGTTCCGTAATGAACGGTCCGGTCCAGAATAAATTTCATCAGCGTCATGAGCATTGCCGCTGGAATCCCTTTTCCCGATACATCGGCAATGCAAGCTGAGACCGATGTTTGATGGACGGCAAAGTGGTAGAAATCGCCGCTCAACACTCGGGCAGGGACGCTGAGGGCGCTGATATCGACGTACGAAGGCAAATCCGCCTTCGACGATGTCTGCAAAAGCGCCCGTTGCATATTCGCGGCAAGCGACAGTTCAAAGTCGAGCTGTTCCCTCTCGCGCTCGAGCCGATCTTTTTCTTTTTTCTCCGTCATGTCGCGCAAAACGGCGACAAGCCCTGTCAGCGCACCGTTTTCCATCACCGGTGCCAGCGTGTAGCCGACCGGCAGGCACACGCCGTCATGGCGGCGAAACGGCTCCTCCTCGACGCGAATCACCTCGCCGCTTTTCAGCTGTTTGACAACACGGCGCAGCCGCTTCCAGTCCCACGCGGACCCATCCGGCCCGGCGAGCGAGACAAAGGAAAACAGCGGCTTCCCTTTCGCTTCCTCCGGATCAAGGCCAAGCAAACGGCCCGCTTCCGGGTTCATCCATACGATCCGGCCGTCGCGGTTTAACATCATCAATCCCTCGCCAAGGGCGTTCGCCATCATTTCCAGCTGCTGTTTGTGCTGTTTCAGCTCCACGTACGGTTTTTCGACCGTCTCGACGTACATTGCACGCACGACATACAAAAATCCGGTCATTTCATACAGCTGCCCCCATAGCGCATGGCCGCCGCCAAGCATAAGCAGCCATTGGCCGAGGGCAAACCACCATAACGCCAGCAGCCAGTACAGGAAGGATCGGGAACTCCCTTGCCGCCAACGACGCCATACAAGCAAAGCGGCGCCCGCATCGAGCAAACCGGCAATCCCTTCGCCGGCCTTCCACCAGAGCGGCCAGCGGCTTGTCCCGTCTCCCGGCCAAAGTGGCGCTACCCAATGGATGAATAGCCCAACGACCGCCGCATAAGCAAAAGCGGCGAAAAACGCTTGCCACCGTTGCCCGCTCCTCCGCTCCATCACCTCATCGCGGCGCGAAAACAGAAAAAGAAGCCCCCAGGCAAGCGTCAATCGGGCCGAGAGCGAAAAAGGGGACGCTTCCACACCATCAGATGCAAAAGACAAGACAACATGCAGCGAAAACAACAAGCCTGAGGAGAAAAACAGCGCCCCCATCATCAGCCGCTCCATTGACAACGTATGCGGAAACACAGACCATCCTTGCACGGCGACAAGCCAGCAAACGACCGTCACGGCGAGCCCTAAGGCAAGATGAATAGAATGATAGAATTCGGGCGAAACAGGCAACCGGCTGGCCGCAAACAGAAGCAAGCCAAACATTCCGGCCGCCAGCACGGCCATCGCGCTGTGCAGACGCACCAGGCGATATCGTTCGTATTCCTTCACCAACGAGGAACCTCCACTCTTCATTCTATATGGCTTATTATACCATACGGCTCCCCGCCACGTATATGAACGTCACGGCCGTTTGGTTTGTCCAATAAAAAAGGAGCCTCTCCGGATGAAGAGGCTCCCAGGCCAAGTTTGCAACCATTTCCCGCGCAATACTCGGCCTCCCGTTAAAACGTGTGCGCCAAGTCTTTCGCCCGAGCGATGGCGTTCGCTTTAATTTCTTCCGCCTTTTCCGGCACCGCCGCATGCCCTTCGACAAACAACCCTTCAAATGACGGAACACCGAAAAATTGCATGATGACGCTTAAATACCGATGGCCCATTTCCATTTCCGCCGCCGGGCCTTCGGAGTAGAAACCGCCGCGCGCTTGAATGTGGAGCGCTTTTTTATCAGTAAGCAATCCGACCGGCCCTTGTTCCGTATATTTAAACGTCTTGCCGGCGACCGCCACGGCGTCAATATACGCCTTTAACACCGGCGGGAACGAAAAGTTCCACATCGGCGTGACGAATACATATTTGTCGGCGGAAATAAACTGCTCGCACAGCTCGTTCATCCGCCCGACTTTCGCTTTTTCTTCGTCAGACAGCTCTTCAAACGATTTCCCGGAGCGAAGTTTGCCCCAGCCGCTGAACACGTCGACGTCGATTTCCGGAATGTATTCCTTGTATAAGTCAAGATGAATGACTTCATGATCCGGATGCACTTGTTTGTATGTGTCGATAAACGCTTTTCCGACCGCCATGCTGTAAGACTGCGTGTCGTCGTGCGGATGGGCGGTGATGTACAATACGTTTGTCATAATGCATACTCCCTTTCGTGATGATCTCGGCACTTTAGTGTTTGCACTTTGTTCAAGCGGCATTCACTTATTTTGAATTCAAATATCTCCAACAAGAGATAATTATATAAAGATCCGACACATTTGGCAAACGATTTGACCGCAAAAAAAATTGCCTTTCTCCAAGGCAATGTTACTCGCTTTGTTCCACGACAAACGGGTTGCCGCTGATTTGTTTTCGTATCTCATCGGTGAGCACAAACGGTTCGCTTTTGATAACGATTTCATCATCACCAGGCGGATGGCCGCTTCCATCGTAGTAAATCGGTTTCCCTTCCATCATGGTGAACCCCCTTGATCCATGCAGAAACTCGTCTATACTCTTTCTGTTTGTACGGATATTTGTTATCTAGCCCTTTTTGTTTGGCTTTTTTGGCGCTGTCTCTGGCGTTCAAATATTTATGGCATACGGCTTGAATGCTTTGGCTATGGATCGGGTATTTGCCCTTCGTTTGTTTTTGAAG
>NZ_JAFWFM010000126.1:0-4026 GCF_017515625.1 Geobacillus sp. | reverse complement strand
GACGAGCGCGTGGGATGTATGGGAGCTCGACCGTGAAATTCGCGAAGGGACGTTTTCGAATTTGCTGCTTAGGCCGGTTCATCCGATCCATTGGGCGATTGCGGAAAACATCGTTTACAAATGGCTGTTTGCCGTCATTTTAGCGCCGGTTTGGCTGGTGGGGGCGGTGTTTTGGCCGCCGCTTCGCCCGCATATGACGGCAGGGCAAGCGGTGCTGTTTTTGGCGGCGGTCGTATTGGGTGCGGCGCTTCGGTTTTTGTTGAGCTACTCGTGCGGGCTGCTCGCGTTTTGGGTCACAAAGGTGGCGGCGGTGTACGGGGTGATCGACGTCATTTCGTTGTTTTTGTCAGGACGGATCGCGCCGCTGGAAATGCTGCCGCCGGCGCTTCGCGAATGGAGCGAATGGCTGCCGTTCCGCTATATGATCAGTTTTCCGATTGAAATCGCCACCGGGGCGGCGGATGGAGGAGAGTTGGCGCGCGGCTTTGCGGTGGCGGTCGGGTGGATGGCCGTGTTTGTCGCGGGGGTGCAGTGGCTTTGGAAAGCAGGAATGCGAAAAAACCAGGCGGTAGGTGGGTGAATATGCGGCGGTATGGGCGGGTGTTCCGCGAGTTTTTCCGTGCTTGTTTGGTTGAGGAATTGGAATATCGAAGCGAATTTTTCGGCAATTTCATCGCCAGCTTTTTTGGTCTCGGCATCGCCCTGCTTACGATCCATATCTTTTTTTATCAGACGGACCGGTTAGGCGGCTGGACGTATGGGGAAGTGCTTGTGCTGCTCGGCGTTTTTAATACGCTGCGCGGATGGATCGATTTCGCGCTTCGGCCGAACATGCCGCGTTTGCTTGAGCATGTCCGGCGCGGCACGCTCGATTATATTTTGACGAAACCGGTCGATAGCATGTTTTACGTCAGCTTCCGCCACCTTGTCTTTTGGCGGTTGATCGATGTGGCGCTTGGCTTTGGCGTCATCGGCTACGGCTTGTATGTCGAACGCTACGTGCCGTCGGCGGCGGACGTCTTGATGTTTTTCGTCGTGATGACCGCGTCACTCTTGCTTATTTATTCGTTATGGATGATCCTCATGACGACGTCGTTTTGGGTGGTGCGCATTGATGATTTGTCGTTTATTTTCGATTCGTTTTTTGATACGGCCCGCTTCCCGGGCAGCATGTACCGCGGCGCGGTGCGCTTCGTGATTACGTACGTTCTGCCGGCGGTGTTGATCACCAATACGCCGGCTTTGGCGCTGCTTGGGAAATGGAGCATGGCTGCGGTGCTGGCGGCTTTGGCTGTGGCTATGCTCTTTTTATGGGCTTCCCGCCGCTTTTGGCGGTTTGCCTTGCGCTTTTACACCGGGGCGGGCGGGTGAGGAAACGGCTCCCTAGACGGGGGCTTTTTTTCTTTAGTCATGGCTATTTGGCCAAGATATCGACGGTGATCGGCAGTATATCGACGAGCATCATGCTGCTCGATTCGCTTCTTTCCGCCGTGAATGATGGGGAAGCGTTCCAGTGTTTATGACTCGAGCGTTCGGTTGATTGTTTCTTTCCTTGCATTGGCTCGGGATGCTCTCCTTTCGCCGGCGACTCCCAGATCCATTTTTTCCATATTGATGGTTGGATGGCGGAGAGAATGGACACGGAGAAGGGGGAGGATGACTGTTTCTTTGCTTTCATATTCGTTGACTTTTACGTCAACGTCAATTAAAATAAAATTCATAATATTACTTCTATAAAAGGGATGGCCATGCACTATTTCACCATTTCCGATTTGGCGCACGAGTTTGATGTGAGCACCCGGACGATCCGCTATTATGAAGAACGCGGATTGCTCTCCCCAATCCGGACCGAGTCAGGGCAGCGGCTGTATACGAAAAAGGAGCGGGCAAAGCTCAAGCTCATTTTGCGCGGCAAACGGTTCGGCTTTTCGCTTGACGAGATTCATGAGATGATTTCGCTGTTTGATGAGGACCGAACGGGGAAGAAACAGCTGGAAAAAACGGTCGAATACGGGCGGCGGAAATTGAAGGAGGTGAACGAGCGGATTGAGGATTTGCTGCAGCTGAAGGCGGAGATGGAAGCGCTGCTTTCCGATTTTGAACAGCGATTGCGGCAATGGGAGGGATCGGATGGTTGAACATTTCAGAGCTGCTTGCCCGCAATGCGAGGAAATTTCCCGACAAGACGGCGATTATCGATGGGGAAACGGAGCTTTTCTACGCCGAAGTCAACCGAACGGTCAACCTATATGTATGGGAAGAACAATCGAAAGGGGCAACGTATATGATTCCGATCGTAACGGCTGAGGAAATGTACGCCATTGACCGGGAAGTGGCAGAACGGATCGGCATCAGCGCTGACTCGTTGATGGAAAACGCCGGACAGGCGCTGTTTTGGGCGCTGAAGAAGCGGATTCCGCCCGCTGCCAAGGTGGCGGTGCTCGCGGGCACGGGCAACAACGGCGGCGATGGGTTCGTCATCGCGCGCATGTTGAAAAGTTATGGCTATGAAACCGATGTCTGGCTCGTTCCGCCAAAGGAAAAGGTGAAAGGGGCGGCGCGCACGGCGCTTGAGGTGTACGAGCAGTCCGGTTATGCATGGATCGCTTATGAAGGAAAAGAGCGGGAGTTGGCGGCGCTCTTGCCGCATTATGACATCATCATTGACGCCTTGCTTGGCATCGGCGTCAAAGGGGACGTACGTCCGCCATATAAGGAAATCATCGAGCAAGTGAACCGTTCGCCGGCGGTCGTTTATGCGATTGACGTGCCGAGCGGGGTGCCGGCGGACGGTGGGGAAGCCGGCATGGCGGTCCGCGCTGATGCGACACTGACGGTGCAATGCCCGAAACTTGGGGCGTACACGTTCCCGGCGGCCGATTATTACGGAGAGCTCACCGTCGTGGATATCGGCATTCCGCCGGCGGCGGTGCAGGCGAAGGCGGCTGCTCGGTTTTTGTGGGAAAAGAGCGATGTGGTGCGGACGATGCCGAAGCGAACACGGTCATCGCATAAAGGAACGTACGGCAAGCTGCTCATTGTCGGCGGGTCCAAGGCGATGGCCGGCGCGGTGACACTCGCCGCGAAGGCGGCGCTTCGCAGCGGGGCGGGGCTGGTGACGATCGCCGTTCCGGAAGCGATGTATGAGGCGGTCGCCAACCGCGTGCCGGAGGCGATGTGTCGATTATGGCCGGCCGAGGGCGGCGCGTTTGCCGGCGCGGCCGATTGGGACGGGCTTGAGATCGATGCGATCGCGGTCGGCCCAGGGATGGGCCGGACGGAAGGGGTTCGCCGCTTGGTCAATGAGCTTGTGCGCCAGCCGGTGCCGCTTGTCATCGACGCCGATGCCTTGTTTTTTTGGGACGACTACGCCGAGCTGGTGCGCGAACGGAGCGCGCCGACGGTGATCACGCCGCATCCGGGGGAAATGGCGCGCCTCCTTCGCCGCCCGGTCAGCGAGGTGGAACGCGACCGGTTTGGCGTGTCGAAGCGGCTGGCGATGGAATATGGCGTCTATGTCGTGTTGAAAGGGCCGTATACGATTGTGACGGCGCCAGACGGGGCGCAATATGTAAACGCGACCGGCAATCCGGCCTTGGCGAAAGGCGGGAGCGGCGACGTGTTGACGGGCATCGTGGCGGCGTTTTTGCTGCAGCACGAGGCGGTGCAGCCGGCGGTGAGCAATGCAGTGTTCGTGCATGGAAAGGCTGCTGATTGGCTTGTTCAACACGGTCATTCGTCCTGGGATGTATTGGCGTCGGACGTTGTGGATGCCTTGCCGGCTGTGCTCACTTCGCTGACGTGATCAACCGGCCCATTGAAAGGGGCAATGGGGGATGAACACGATTCCTGCCGGTTTGCGATGACCGGCTGGCGTATGGGCTGTGTCAACTACCCCCACTTAGCTAACGCTTGAAGTGGGGGCTTGCAACTCCCCAGAAGTACAAGCGGACTTCGTCCTCCTTCCTTGACTTGGGGTTGCATCAGGGCAGGTTGACAACTACCCAACGACGCAGGTCATGCCTG
>NZ_JAFWFM010000125.1:0-13741 GCF_017515625.1 Geobacillus sp. | reverse complement strand
CCAAACTTCTGCGGAGATACGATTGCATTCAAATAGTTTTTGGATAACTTCTTTCTTTGCCCGAAAACGGGTTTTCAGCGTTCGATACATGGTTTCACCTCCTATGTTTATTGTATTCTATTGCCATCCAAAGAAGAAAGAGAAAAACAGAAAAACCGAACGCCATTCATCCCCCACCTGTAGAGATGGGGGACTTCTGGCTGATTTATGTTAAAAACGGTCGGAATCGCGCACAAAGCCATTTTTCCCAATCCATTATGGATTCGGTCAAAACCGATCGTTCCCCGCCGCTTTTTTTGGAGTTTCACGAATGGAACGCATTCCATTCCCTGTTTCTACTTATAGAGGGCTTGGGTTGAGCCCAATGATGTTTGAATGAGAGAGCCCTTGTGGAACCGGCTTTCCTTTCTGACGAAATGCCGCTGACTTGCGCGCAGCGCCCGTTTTTCTGCCAGCTTCTAGATGAATCCCCGATCGGTGAAGATCTCCCACGCTACATCACGGAGTTCTTTACGCAATTCTTTTTCATTCACTTCCTCAAGCAGGCCTTCATTCCGCCACGAACGGATGGCGCGGTCAATATGACGGTTGACTCGCTTCTCGTCCCATCCTTCACGCATCAACATCAGATCGATGTCATCGATCCATTCATTGATGCGCGCATCAAGCTCATCCCCTTCCTCTTCGAACCAGTCTTCCTCCCAGTCATCGAGCCATTCCTCGTCGTCTTCATCATCAACAGCCATCAGGAAAAAATCCAACGCCGCCGATCGCACATCTTCTGGCATCACGTCATACCGATCGGCGATGTCTTCCACCTCCGATCCTTCCGCCTTCATCAAATGCCCAGCCACATAGCGGAGCGCCGCCGCGTAGACGGGGACCGAATAAGGGAGGCGGGATGTTTTTCCGCAATAGATCGCCCATATGGCGAACGCTTGATTGAGCAGCGCCGCTGGCGCCTCCGGCTCGTTTTCATCGAGCTCGCGAATGACGGCCGCTTGTTTCGGATCATCCCATTTGAACTGTTTGGCGAACTGCCAAAGCCACTCCAAGAGCACATCGGAAAGCACAGCGACGAACCGATCGCGCATCCATAAAGCCGATGGCTGACCGCTCCACTCCCCTTCTTGTTGAATCGCCCGAAGCAATCGATCTTTCCCTGACGCCGGGAGCGGTAACACCGCTGTGAAACACGTGAACACGTCTTGGTACGGCACAAGGAAGCCGAACACCACATCTCCTGTTTCGATCACGCTCGGCCATTGATGGGAAGCCAATAAATGAACGATCTTTTCCCCTCCCGTCAACAAATCCCGGACAACGGGGCGATTGTCGTCCTCATAGCCGATGAACTCGCCAAGCGACGGAACGGCTCCTTCCCACCTCTCGATGTGAGCCTGAACGGACGGGCGCCACCGCTCCCAATGACGGCTTTTCCGGTAAGCAGAAAAGATCGTTTGTCCTGTTTCATCAAGCGGCCAACAAAACAACATCCAATTCACCGCCATGATCTGCACGCCAAGCTCGAGTTCCTCCGGCATCTCATCAAGCGGGAACTGGTCTAAAAGCTCTTCCGCCTCCCTCTCATACCGCTGTAAAACAAACTGACGCATATCATTCATGCATTCGATCAACTCGCGGTCAATCAATGACGAAATCGAAACCGCCTCTTTTTTTCCACAACAATGCTTGTACTTTTTGCCGCTGCCGCACGGACAAAGGGCATTCCGCGACACCATCATATCGTCACCCGCTTTCCTTCGATTCGGCATTGCCGTTATGTTCATTGTATCATAACAGAGAGAAAAGCAGGAATAAATCTCACGCCAAACAAACATAGCAACAGTACAATCCGCCATGCTATAATAATGTAGATATAAAGAATGAACGGAAAACGGGGGCTTTCTTCGGGAACCCATGATGCACAATGGACGGAAAGGACGGACTGATATGTTGCAGACCGCAATCTCCAAACCTCTGTTGCAAAAAGCCGCTGCCGACTTGCAGCGGGAATGGTCGTTTTCTCTCTTCCAACATGTCATCCAAAAAGGGCGGGAATTGTCACGGCAAGGGTTGGTGTATAACGTCACGGTCATAGACAGCGATTTTATCGAAGGAAAAGTCATCGACACCGCCATTCATGACGTGACGCTTGATTTGTCGGACATCTCCCTCCACAGCTGCACATGCGGGGCGGAAGATCTTTGCCCGCACGTACTGGCGCTGTTCTTTTACGTGTACGGAAATGTATTTGACAACGGCGAGTTGTTGCGGCAATGGAAACAAGGAAAGAAAAAACCGAACCGGAAAGCGGCATCGGTCCAAACACCGTCTGAACCAAACACAGCGGAATCGGTCGCCCAATGGCGGAAGCAGTTCGCCGACCTATTGGACGAGTGGAGCGCCCGCCACCGCCGCCGCAATGATTGGCCGTACCGCTTGTCCCATCAACTGTTTCCGCGACTCGTCAAAAACAGCCCGAAACACAGCGCTGTCCGTTTGTTGCATCGCTTCCATGCGGCCTTGTTTTTGCTTGACCATTTGTTCGAATACGGACGCGAACGCGGTTGGGACCGTGGGCTGTTGTTCGGATCATACGAGCAGTTTTCGTGGCAACAAGACGTCGATTATATCGCCGACGAATGGTTCGAAACGTTGGAACGGTTTCCGTCCGAACTGCTGCCCCCGTCTGTTGAAACGCACATCGAACAGACGATCCCGTATGTACGGGAGTTGTTGCTGCGGTGGGGAAAGGCGTCCCCTTCACTCGTCTACAGCCTATACACAACCGCTTGGGAGCTGCTGTTCACGAAAGAAGCGCAGCGCCGGCAAGAGAAAGAAACGCTGATCCGCCTGGCAACGGAAAAACAGTCAACCACTCTGTTGCTAGCTGCCGCCCATCTCGCCTTTTTACTCGGCGAAGATGACGAAGCGCTCGCCATCTACCGCCAACATCCCAAGGAAGCGGCTCCGTTTTTTATCGATTGGATGGAGCGGTTCGCATCCTCGCATTCGCCGGAACGTTTCGCATCATTTTGGGCGAAAGGAAAGCAAGAGCTTGCCTTCTACATATCCGCTCTTCCAGAGATGGAGCGGTCGCCGTTTGTCAACGAAATCGGTCGGCTGTACGAATCATACGCTCGCCAACACAACAAATGGGACGACTATGAGAAGCTGTTGGCCGCATGCTTCCCATACAGCGCGAACCGCTACGTTCATTGGCTGCTCGATCAAAGGCGCTACCATGATGTAGTCGACTTATACTTATGGGGGGACGCCACCGCCCATGACATTGATCCAACATTTCTCGCCATGCTGCAAAAACAAAACCCGGCGCTCGTCTTGCCATTGTATCACCGAGCGGTCATGCGTTTTGTCGAGGCGAAAAACCGCGCAAGCTATCGCGTCGCCGTGCAATATTTAAAAAAATTGCGTGCGTGCTACCGATCGTTGAAACGAATGAACGAATGGCAGATGTATCTTGAACAGCTGTTAGCCAAAACAGCGCGCATGCGCGCGTTTCATGAAGAAGTGGAGAAAGGAAAATTGCTTCTATGATGGAACAAGCGTTGCAGACGATTACCCTTTCATGTGAATGGAGCGAAGAAGGACGATGCTTCTGGCTCAGCGGCCCGGACCGTGTTTCGAGCTGGGCGCCGCTTGTGTTCGCCTGGCATGAAGAAACCTTTTACGGCACCTTGCTTGATGTCGCGACCGTCCACGGACGCGACGCGGTGCGGCTGTCCCCGTGGCAGGCGCTCACGTTTTTCGCCTGGCGCCCGTCCAACCGTTTTCTTTCCATCAAATGGGGAGATGAGTTCACCGCCCAGCTTGAAACATGGGCGAAGCAAATCATCGACGATGTGCGCACACGCTGCTTCCGCCCCGATTTCTCGGCGTGGAAACAAGGGCAGCCGTCTGAATGGGCCGAAGCTGAGCGGACGCGTTGGCGCGGGCTCAAAGACGATCCGCACCCGCTTGTTGCGGCATGGCGGTCGCTGGCAATCGCCGACTGGCTGTCGCGCGACCCAGAGCTGCGCGGCATTTGGGGCGACATCGTTCGCGCTTATCCATTAATCGCCTCCCCCAGCGGCCAATGGATCGGAACGGAAGACGATTGGCTGGAACAAATCGGCTGGCTCGGCGACCGGCCGCCGTTTACGGTCGGGCTTCGCCTCGTCGAGCCGCCTGAGGACGGCGACGCATGGACGCTGGAAACGGTGTTCATCGCCATCGACGACAGCGTCATCGCCTCTGCCCGTGATATTCCGCGCGCCTGGCGCCCATATGAATCATCGATCCAGCGCGCCATTCGCCGCATTTGCGCGATCGTGCCGTGGCTTGACGCCGGGGAGGGTCTGCGGACGGAACTGTCTAATGAAGAAGCGTGGCGTTTTTTGTCCGAAGACAGCTTAAAGCTCACCGAAGCGGGCGTACGCCTCTTGCTTCCCGACTGGTGGCACGACATCCGCCAGGCGCAGCTGTCGATCAAAGCGAAACTGTCGCCTTCCGTCAACGCCGAATCACTGTTCGGCCTTAAGCGGCTCGCTGATTTCGATTGGCGCGTCGCGACCAACGGGATTGAGCTGACGGAAGAGGAGTTTGCCGCTTTGGCGGAACAAAAGCGGCGCCTCATTCGCCTGCGCGGCCAATGGCTCATCCTTGACCCCGCCCTTGTCCGCCGCGCCCAGGCGCTCATGGAAAAGGCGAAAAAAGAAGGCGTGCCGATCCACGATATCGTGGCGCAAACGCTGCTTTCGGAAGCAGAGGAGCGTGAAGAGGCAACGGACGAATCGATCCCGATCCACATTGACGTCCATGATCAGTTCCGCGCGTTCATCCGCCAGCTCCAGCAGCCGGATGGATTGCCGAAAGCGAATGTGCCGCCGTCGTTTCGCGGCACGCTCCGCCCGTACCAGCAGCGCGGTGTCGACTGGCTCGTCTTTTTGCGCCGATTCGGCTTTGGCGCCTGCTTGGCCGATGACATGGGGCTAGGCAAAACGGTGCAGCTGCTTGCCTATTTGGCCTATGTAAAAGAAATGGAACGTCCAGACACGCCGGCGTTGCTCATTTGTCCGACCAGCGTGATCGGCAACTGGCAAAAGGAATGCGCCCGCTTCACCCCAGACTTGCGCGTCTACGTGCACCATGGACCGAACCGGGCGAAAAACGATGCGTTCGTGCAAACGGCAGGCGAGGCCGATCTCGTCATTACGTCTTACAACCTTGCTCATTTGGACCAAGACGATTTAAAACAGATTCATTGGCATGCGATTTGCCTTGATGAAGCGCAAAACATTAAAAACGCGCAAACAAAACAAGCGCGCGCCATCCGCCGCTTGAGCGGAAAACATAAAATCGCCTTATCCGGCACGCCGGTTGAAAACCGTCTCGGCGAACTTTGGAGCATCTTCCACTTCCTCAACCCTGGCTATCTCGGCAGCCGTGCGGAGTTTGAGCGGCGCTTTGCCGGGCCGATTGAAAAAGAAGGAGATGCCCGCAAAAAAGCGGCGCTGCAGACGCTCATCCGCCCATTTCTCTTGCGGCGGACGAAAACGGATGAAGCGGTTGCGCTCAACTTGCCGGATAAGCTTGAACAAAAAGAGTATTGCCCGCTCACGGCCGAACAGGCTGCCTTGTACGAGCAGCTCGTCAACGACACACTCGAACGGGCAAAGGAAGCCAGTCCGTTTGCGCGGCGCGGCTTGATTTTGCAAATGCTAAACGGTGTGAAGCAAATTTGCGACCATCCGGCGCTGTATTTGAAAGAACGCCGCCCCCGCCAGCTCGTTGAACGGTCGCACAAGCTCGAAAAGCTCATCGAACTGATCGAGCAAATTCGCGCCAACGACGAATCGTGCCTCATCTTCACGCAATACGTGCGAATGGGCGAGATGATCCAACAGCTGCTTTCCGACCTGTTTGATGAGCGGGTGTTGTTTTTGCACGGAGGCGTCCCGAAACAAACGCGCGATCGAATGATCGAAGAGTTTCAAGCACGAAAAGCGCCGATTTTCCTTTTATCGCTCAAAGCAGGCGGCACCGGGCTCAACTTAACAGCTGCCAACCACGTCATCCATTTCGACCGTTGGTGGAACCCGGCGGTGGAAAACCAGGCGACCGACCGCGCCTACCGCATCGGACAGACGAAATTCGTCCACGTCCATAAATTGATCACCGTCGGGACAATCGAAGAAAAAATCGACGAGATGCTCGAACAAAAACAAGCGCTCGCCGACATCATCACCGAAGGCGAGGCATGGATCACCGAACTGTCCGATGACGAACTGCGCGACTTGCTCGCCTTATCGGCCGCAGCGAAAGGAGGCGCTTGAGCATGGCGGAAGAAAAACGAAAGCGCAAGAAAAAAACGGCGGAAAACCCGTGGGAAAAGCTGCTGAAACGGATGGAAGAAAAGCTGAACGAGCACGAAAAACGGCAAACGCAACGGGAAAGGGACACCACGCGGCTGATGAGCGCCGCCCCGACTCCATTGGACAAACAAAAAGCTCCATGAGCACGTTTTTGTCCTTCCCCGGCATGAAAATGATGCGTTTAGGCACGCGCATTTTCATGAAAAAATTCCGTGGGCGACGTTTTGCCCTCCCGCCCGGGCATGAACATGCCCCGTCAAGACGCGTGCCTTTTCATGAAAACAGCGTGGGATTCGTCCCACGCTGTCCGCTTTTAACGTCCTCTTGTCAACGAAACCATTCCGTCATGTCGATTTCAAGCCCGGGAACATGAACGGAGCGAACCGTTCCCGTTTTCACTTGAACATCCGCCTGCTCATATAGCCGTTCCTCATTGAGCCGGTATCCCGTCACAGCTGGCTTCATCGGATTGACAATCCCGCATTCGTGAACGCCGCACGCCATGTACAAATTGAACGTTGCGACAAGATCATGCGCCTGGTTCCACGGACTTAAAATCTCGACAATCAGCGGCGGAACCTCAATGTACTTCGTTCCATCCAACTCTTTCTCACCGCAAATGACCGTCAAATCGGGAACCATCGCCCATTACCGGCCAAAACGAAAAAAGGCCGGCCGCCCCCCTCTCATCAAAAGAAGGTGGGACGGCGCCGGTCCTTTTCCCTAAACGGAAGCATACATCCGATCAAGCTCTTGCGCTTCGTATTTCGCAAACGGGTCGATGAGCGAAATTTTTTGCGCCTCGGCGTCGCCGACGCCGGCGTACAGCTCAGCCGTGCCGTCGCCTTTGCGGATGAGTCCGCCGCTAAAGACAACGTTCGCCAAATCCGGCCGTTTCGCCGGACCATCCAAAAAGTGGGAGCGAAACGCAAGCAATTGCAGCTCTGAACGCTCCATCGTCTCCGGGTTCAACACGAACACCATCGGGTAGTAATGGCGGTTGCCGTGCTCGTCAAAGCAAGCGATATGGCCAAGCGCCCCCACAAGCCCGTTCGCCAGCAAATGCGCCTCATTCACGCCGCCCCATTCTTCATCCATAAATTGGGCGTCCAAAATCGGCGCGGCGTCAATCACGTCCGGCGTCAACTCATCGAGCGAGAAAATGCGGGTGAACCCGATTTTCCCGCGTCCGCCTTTTTCCCCTTGCGGCCGGGTGAACACGCCGATCGAGCCATCTTTCAGCTCGACAAGGCGGATGTCTTTCATTCCGTCCGGCCCTTCGGCGAACTTTTTCAAACTGCAGATATTGCGGCCGCGGTAAAAGACCGTCCGCCAGCTCAGCTCGCCGTCAAACACCGGATGCGGAAACGTCTCCACGCCGCCGAACACCAACTGACCGTGAATGCGCGCCACAAACGGATCCTGCAAGGCGAACACCGGCGCCCCGTCACGAGGAACCCAGACGCCGTCGCGCTCGACGAAAAAGTACACTTCCGATTGCTCTCTGTCGCGCGCCTCGACGCGCCCAGCGATCACCCATTCTCCTTCATCCACAAACGGTGCGGAAATATTATAAACGTCCCGGTCCCCGACACCCGAAAAGCGAAGCTTTTCCGGCTCAAACGGCTGTGGGGCCGAACGAAATTCGTCTACTAACACTTGACATGTCTTTAATGTTGGCAATGAGAATAACATGATTCATCCCTCCGGATAGCGCCCAAAACGCCCGCATTGGCATTTTTGGCTGTTTTTCCTGATCGCGGTTCGAACAGGAAACCCCACTCCCTTTCACACCGGCTTCGTCATTCGGACACCAAAGGCGATGCCACCTCCTGTCGGCCGGATGAGAAAGTCAATGAAACTCATTCATTCGTGTGTTCTTATTATAATATGATATGAGAAAGAAGGAAACACGTTATTCATTGCCAAAAAAGCAGGGCCAAGACGAAGTCAAGGCCCTTTTTCTCCCTTTATTGGCGCTTTTGGACAAAACGGATGAATGCTTGATCAATATCCACCACCACAAACTCCACGTCCTCGACCGGACCCAACACCTCGACAAACAACTGTGCCACGTTTTCTTTGTCAAGCCTTCCGACGCCTGTCCCTAGCGCTGGCAACGCCACCTTCTTGATTCCGTTCTCCCGACAGTGCGCGACGAGCCGCTCGAGACACGCCCGAACGATGTCATACGACGTCGCCCCTGCAGGCTGCTTCATCGTCACTAAGTGAAGGACCCCGCGAAACGGCAGCGAGCCTGCTCCTGTCACGTACAAATCGCCGGGCTTAGGGTCTTGCGCTTGACAGACGCGGATCGCTTCCTCCTCGATCACACGTCCCCCCGCCCGACGGATCGCCGCCGCCACGCCGCCGCCCATCGGCCCGATGCCGTTGGCGGCATTGCAAATGTACTCGACTCCTTCCACTTTGGTCAGATCGCCGACCATGGCACGAATCATCCGAACCCCTCCTTAGCCATGTTTATTCTCCCTCTTCCTCCGCCTCCATAAGCTCATCCAGAACACGGTTGATGGCAGACGATGCTTCATCGATCGCTTCGGCCTGGATTAACCGTAATTCATCATCGATAATGCTTCGATAGCAGAATCTCCTTTTTGTCTCCATCCCTAAAAAACGACAAGCTGTCATGCAAAACATGGAAATGCGACCGACTGATGGTTGAATTAGCTGCTCTTCGATCCCTTCGCCTCGGCCACCACCCGCTCCAAAAACGAAAGCAAGTCATCGCGCAGCTCCTCGTTTTGCAAGGCAAATTCAATCGTCGTTTCGATAAAGCCGAGCTTCTCGCCGACATCGTACCGTTTTCCTTCAAACTCGTAGGCAAAGACGCGCTGAATTTCATTCAGCCGCCCGATCGCATCGGTGAGCTGAATCTCCCCGCCTGCGCCGACTTCCTGCTTCTCCAAAAACAAGAAAATTTCCGGCGTCAACACGTACCGCCCGACGATCGCAAGGTTCGACGGCGCTGTGCCCGGAGCGGGTTTTTCGACAAAGCGGCGCACTTGGTAGCGCCGTCCCTTCTGCTCGAGCGGGTCGATGATCCCGTAACGGTGCGTCTCTTCCTCCGGCACGCGCTTGACGCCGATCACCGAGCTGAACGTTTGTTCGTATTGCTCAATGAGCTGTTTTAAACAAGGTTTTTCCGCTTGGACGATATCATCGCCCAACAACACCGCAAACGGCTCGTCTCCGATGAAATTGCGCGCGCACCAAACAGCATGCCCCAGCCCTTTTGGCTCTTTTTGGCGAATGTAGTGGATGTCCACTTTTGATGGCTCTTTTACTTTCTCAAGCAAGTCCAATTTTCCTTTTTGCTTCAGCAGCTGCTCGAGCTCAAACGCATAGTCAAAATGGTCTTCAATCGCCCGCTTCCCTTTCCCGGTGACGATGATGATGTCCTCAATGCCTGATGCCATCGCCTCTTCAACAATATATTGAATCGTCGGCTTATCGACAATCGGAAGCATCTCCTTCGGCATGGCCTTTGTCGCCGGCAAAAACCGCGTCCCAAGGCCCGCTGCCGGAATGATCGCTTTGCGTACTTTTTTCATCTCCGATGGTTCCTCCTCTATCCGATGATCATCTGTTGTTTCGAGTCATGGCCAGTGTCTTTCATTGCCCAGCCGCAAACCGCTCTGCCGACCTGACCGATGAATCGGCGTTGTTTTTATTATACCAAATCCTGTTGAACGGAAAAGAAACGAAACGACGCAATGAGCGTTGAACGCTCTCCCACCTGCGCTCACGGTATGTTCGCGGCAAACCAAAAAAGAAACGCCCGGCCATCCAGGCGTTTCCGTTCTTACACCGCAACGTGCGGGCAACTTCGCTTTCATACTTTCACAAGCGAATCCAAAATCTCGCTAAGCTTCAGCTCGACGCACGCCATCGACGTATCCGCGGCGCCATAATACATTTTTACGATATCGCCATCGACAATCGCCCCGCATGAAAACACGACGCGGCCGAAAAAGCCGTTCACCTCATAATCCGCTTCCGGCTCGACAAACGGCTGCTCCGAGCGGGCGAGAACTTTGGATGGGTCGTTCAAATCGAGCAGCACCGCCCCCATGCAATAGCGGTGGTCATCCGACGCGCCGTGGTACAACTCAAGCCAGCCGCGCTCCGTTTTGATCGGCACCGCTCCGCCGCCGATGCGGGCGCTGTCCCACTTCCCTTCGCGCAGACCGAACAAAAAGCGATGATTCCCCCAATGAAGCAGATTCTCCGACTCCGCGATCCACACCTCGGGGCGGCCGTTGCTTCTCGGCACCGGGCGATGAAGAGCGTAATACTTGCCGTTGATCTTCTCCGGAAAAATGAGCACATCTTTGTTTTCCGGCGCGAAAATCATGCCGTGGTGCGTCACCGTCTGAAAGTCTTTTGTCGACACCATCACCTCGCCGACTCCTTTTGGCGACACGGCGCTGAAATAAATGTAATACGTGCCGTCAATGCATGTAATGCGCGGGTCTTCAATACCGAATGTCTCGAGCTCATTCGATGGATAGACGAACGGGCGGTCGTCGATCACAAACCGCCGCCCGTCCCGACTGCGGGCGAGGCGCAAATACGAAAGCGACGTCAAATAGACGAACCGCTCCGTCCCCGCCTCTTTAATAACGCGCGGGTCGGAAAAATCGTAGCGCGGATCGTCTTTGCGAAATTCGTAAACCTCGACCTTCCCCGTCTTTGGATTCCATACCGGCGCTTTCACGATGTTCGGGTCATCCGACACGGGACGCTCCGCCACCCGAAGAAGCAGCAACACTTCCCCTTGAAATTTCGCCACCCCAGCGTTAAACGCCCCGATCACTTCAAACCCGTCGTGGTGCGGCGGCACATCGTTCGGCGTAATGAGCGGGTTCTCTTCATAGCGGTAAAGGTGCATCGTCACCCCTGCCTTTCGTATTTCGTAAATGGATCCACGATCGTGAGTTTTTGCGCTTCTGCGTCACTTGTTCCAGCGTAAAAATCGGCCGTGCCGTCCCCGTTGCGAATCAGTCTGCCGCTAAACACGACATCCGCCAAATCCGGACGCTTCGCCGGGCCATCGAGGAAATGGGCTCTTGTGGCGAATTTGCGCCAACAACACGTTTAACGTCAACATCTTTTCGTTATTCACAACAAGCATATCCCAAAGCAGTTCCACCCATCGCTCCATGAAAAGGAACAAGAAAATGATCGTGGTGATCAACCGCGACATCGGCCAAACAATGCGGCGAATGATGGTGAAATGGCCCGCTCCATCCATCTTTGCCGCTTCGATCAATTCATCGGGAATGCTGCGGAAAAAGTTCGTGTACATAAAGATCGCCCACAAGTTGACGGCCTTCGGCAAGATCATCGCCCAATACGTGTTCGCAAAGGTGACGATCGAATTGATAATCGCGACCGCGGTTCCATACCCCGCATTTAATTTTTCAAACGCCTGGTTGTAAATCTCGAGCTGCCACGTATGGGTCGCATACTCCAGCCCGCCTCCCGTCAGCACATACGGTTCGGTGAAAATGCCAAACATCAAACCGACCGCCAAAATCGTCACGGTATAAAACGAAGGGTACAGCATCGGAATCGTCACGTGCCAAACCCGCTTCCAGCCAATCGCGCCGTCCATTTCCGCCGCTTCATACACTTCTTTCGTGCAACTTTGACAACGGGCAGCTGTCGCAAATCGCGACGCCGAAAATCACGACCGTCGACATCGACCTGAAGCGCTACGGCAAACGAGCGGTGGAATTGTTGCGCTGGCGGTGGGACAACCCGAACGAACCTTTTCAGGAAGTGCTATTGTCTACGAAACTGATCAAACGGGAATCCACAGCAACAAAACCAACGCGCTAGGGCGGGGCTGGCCTTTCGCCCCGCCTGTTTGATTTCCATTCACTTGAAGCCGCTTTGTTTCATTTCCTCAATCTCCGCCACAGACAATCCGGTCAGTTCGTGAATCGTTTGCGCATCAAACCCTTTCATCAACATCCGTTTCGCAATGTGCCGTTTTTCTTGTTCCGCTCCCTCTTTGCGTCCTTCCTCCCGACCTCGAATTTTTCCCTTTTGCTCATATGAGATGATCAATTCCAGCACGCGTTCTTTTTCTTTCGTCTCCATTTGTTCCACCTCGCTTCGAAGCTGTTGTTCTTCTTCATCGGACAGCTTCACATACGTTTCAAAAAAGCCCATCAACAAACGCTGTCTTGCCTCGTCTAGCTCAAGACGCACCAACATGCGCAAAAATTGCTTTTTCAGTTCCACTCGTTCACTTTCAGTATACCCCATTTTGCTAAGCAGCGCAGCCGCCACCGGGTTGTCGGTGCGGATGAATTGGCGCCAGTTTTGCTTTCGCAACTCCACGTGGAAAAAGCGAAAGTCAAGCACATCGCCAAACGGAAAGGAGAGCGTGAACGAAGAGGGTTCATCTCGGATGGCATCATAGCTGAAGACGGCAATCGGAATGATCGGAGTGCGGTATTTTTCAAACAAGCGGCTGAAGTAAAGAAACATTCTTTCTGGAAATGACGATTGAACGTACGCTTGGTTTTCTACGTGAACAATGATCAATCCGTCTTTTCCTTTGAACTTCGTCTCGACGAGCAGGTCAACGCGGTACTTCTCCCCAGCCGTTACGTCCGTAAACAGCTCTTCGGACAAAAACGACAAATGGTTGAAATCAATATGCTCGTGCATATCCGGAAAGAAGAGAAGCACAAATTCCTCAAAAAACGTCTGCAACAACTCCTTGAACAACCGGTCGTGATCGATCGCCATACATTCACCTCACACGAATACGTTTCGTATTCTCTTTTTCGACATCATCAAGCAAAATCCTGCCGATGGCACAAAAATGGCTGTCCCTTTTCGAGAAGAGACAGCCAAGACGCCGACCGCAATGTGAAGCCCCCTCCATTCCTGGATATGAATGTTTCGCCACTTGCACGCAAGGCCTAGAAGTGGGGGATTCCAAGGCGGCTACATCCCCGCCTTCCTTCCCCCAGCCGCCACTTTCGCCCGGCGGAAACGGGCGATCACGTTATCCATCCCCCCGCTGCCGAACAACACGCCCGTGACGATGAAAAGAAAACCAGCCAGCTGCATCGGCGAAATCGGCTCGCCCAGCAGCCAATGCGCCCCAAGAAGCGAAAAAAACGGATTGAGATTGATGAACACCGCCGACTCAGCGGGACCAAGATGTTGAACAGCCTGGTTGTGAACTACCCCCACTTAATTTTCTAGCGAAAATTTGAAGTGGGGGCTTCCAAAGAAGTTTGACTGCTTCAAGCAATCCTTATTCTTTGAGGCGTGTCCACTTCGCCGCTAGAGCATAAGACACTCAGGTCTACAGCTTT